>JBEEGY010000341.1:0-25171 GCA_041167145.1 Verrucomicrobiota bacterium | reverse complement strand
CTAAAATCGCCGGAACCAGGAATATGGGAAAGCGTCTCCCGGACAATCGGTGGCCCAACGTGGCGGATTAACTTCGCGATGCGGCTTCACGATGGCGTAATGATTGTCGATCTTGCCGCAACGCTGGCGTAAATATCGGATCAATTCTTCGCAACAATCCAACTGCGCACGCGTCGGTTGGTCGCGATTGAAGTCGCCGACCAGACAAATGCCGAGCGCGATGTTGTTGAGATAATCGCTGTGCACGTGGCCGCCGTTGATTTGCCGGCGCCAGCGATTACCGACTTCGATCTGGCCATTCCCGCTCGATGTGCCGTTGCCGATGACGAAATGATAGGCGAGTCCGTTCTGCATGCGGCGCACGTGACGATGATAGTAATCGAAGGCCGCGGCGTTGCCCTGCCGCGTTCCGCTGTTATGCACGACGATGAATTGCCAGCGGCGCGCCATGACCGGAGCGCGGTCGATTTCGGCGCGCAGCGAACTTGTGAGGTATCGATAACCACCGCCGCTCCCGCGGCCGCCGCCGCCGAAAAGCCGGGCGAAGAACCCACGCGGCTTTTCGTAGCCCGATTTTTCAATCGTGACCTGCCCGGGTTCTTCTTCAATCGGAGCCATCGTCGGAACCGGCGTGGGGACAACGGCAGCACGCGGCAACGGCGCAGTCGGTCGCTCCAACGGTGTAGGTGAGGGGCCTGGCGAAGTTGATTTGACGGCCCTGGGAGCTTTCTCCGGCGTCTCTTCCGATTTTTCTTTTGCAGCCTTTTTTTTCGGCGCTGGCTCCTTTTTTGCAGTCGACTTTTTCTTAGTCGATTTCGACTTCGCTGTCGGGCTTGGTGATTTCTTCGGTTTTGGTGAAGCGGACGGTTCTGCTGTCTCGCTCGGCTTGGGCGACGTTTTCGCCTCGCTCTTTTCCGGCGATTTCTTCTTCGCCGGCTTGGTGGAGGGACTGGGCGATTTCTTTGCAGGTGGCGTATCGCCAGATTCGGGAGTTTCTGGTGGCGTCGATTTCGGCCTGGCCTTTGGTGAGGGCGAAGGGCTTGTCTTGCCTTTCGCTTTCTTTGATTTTGGTTTGGCGCTCGACGACGGAGACGGACGCGGTGATTCGCCGTTGCGCGCCTCAAGGAATTCTTGGCGTTTGCGCGCCTCTTCGTCAGCTTCCTGTCCGCGAACAAAAGGACCGACTGCCACGCTAAGCGCGAAGGCGATTGTCAGCCAAATACGAAAACGCGCCACGGCAGCGCAGCGTAACAGAGCCGGCCGTGTGTTCAAGCGGGCTGCGTCGCAGTTGCGGCTGAAGGTGTCGCGGCGCGTTCCCGTTCGCGGCGCAAGATCGCATTCAATTTGCCGCCGAGGAGCAGAAAGAAACAGGTCAGGTACATCCAGGTGAGTAACACGATGATGGATGCCAATGCGAGATAAGTCGGGTTATAGCGATCGTATCGCGCGACGTAATATTGAAACAGCTTCGTCACCACGATCCAGCCAATGGAAAAGAAGATCGCGCCCGGAAGAGCCTGTCGCACGGTCAGATAATTTTCCGGTGTGAGAAGGTAGAGTGCGAGCGCCAGCCCGGTCAGCGCCACCGCCGTAAACGGCAGATTCAAAGCCGCGACCCATTCCTGGAGCGGCACGGTCAGCTGGAAATTCACTTCCGCTACGCCGGCGAGTCTTTCGCCAAAAACGACGGCGTTGAAGCAAACCAGGATCGTGATCCCAAACCAAAAGAGCAGAAGGAACGAGATGATGTATTTCGACCACCAATTTCGATCTTCCCGCACGCCGTGCGTTTCACTCAAAGCGCGCGAGATCGTGGCGATAAACACCGTGCCGAAATAAATCCCGAGAACGATACCGACATTGGCCAGGATCCCGTTAGAACCGGTCACCACCACACTCGCCATGGCCGTATCGAGAATGTCCTGCACCTTCGGATCGGGCGGGATAAAACTTTTTAGGATGAGAAATATGCGGTGCAGCTTCGCCGGATCGGTCCCGAAAAGGCCGAGCAAATGCCAGAGAAAGAGCAGCCCGGGTGCGAGCGCCACAAGCAACAGATAAGCCATCTGTGCGGCCAGTCCGGTCGTGTTGTCCATGGCGGTCTCCCAAACCAGACGTCGAAAAATTCTCCAGACAAAAGCCACCACTTTCATGCGCGGAAAGGAGTTTACTTTGTCACATCCAAATATCCATTAAACTTGCTTCACATCGCTCCCGCCACGCCCTCACCTCAATCCTCGCCGTCAGGGAGAGGAGGACCCCGCCGTGGCGGGGCCAGCGAGGTTGTTTGTCTTAGCCTAACCACTCGTGAAAAAGATTTTGATCCTCACTGTCAGCTTCGGAGAGGGCCACAACGCCGCCGCTCGCGGAATTCGTGACGGTCTCGCCCGTGTTGCGCCGAATGCGCAGGTCGAGTTGCACGATCTCTTCGCCGAAGCCTACGGCGCATTCAATGAATTGATCCGCAAAGCTTATCTCACGCTGATCAATCGGTGGCCGCGCTCGTGGGGCACAGTGTATCGATGGCTCGATCGCAAAACGACCACTAACCGGGACTTGGGTCGTTTCTTTTTCCCGGTTCGAAATCGCCTCGCCCATCTGCTCGCGCGGTTTCGACCAGACGTCGTCGTTTCCGTCTTTCCGCCTTATCCGTACTTCCTCACGCAGATTCTCGGAGCCGATCGTTGGTGTAAGAGCGTGGTCGTGATCACCGATTCGATCACCGTCAACGCGATTTGGTACCGCTGCGACGCCGACTACTTTCTCGTTCCGAACGAACAGAGCGCGGCGGTGGTGCGCGACGGTGGAATCGCGCCTGAATTAATCAAGACGTTCGGCTTCCCGGTCAGCCCGAAATTCGCTGATCTCGCGCAAGAACCCGCCCTGAGCGCCAGCCAAATGGGTCGACAACCACCTTCGGAAAACAACCAGCGCATTCTCTATGTCATCAACGCCGGAACACAGAAGGCGCCGGAAATGGTTAGCAAACTTCTCGACCTCAACATCGACCTGACTGTGACCGTCGGACGCGACGAAAAACTGCGACACGCCATTGGAGCCGCCGCGGCCGGTCGAAGAATCGAAATCGTCGGCTGGACCGATCAGCTCCCGCGCATGCTCTGTGAAAGCCACATTCTCATTGGAAAGGCTGGCGGCGCCATGGTGCAGGAAACGATCGCGGCGCGTTGTCCGATGATCATCAACCACATCGTCTCCGGCCAGGAAGAAGGAAACGCGCGGTTGATTGTCGAAACCAATTCAGGCGCGATCGCGATGTCGCCCGACGAAGTTGTCGCACAAGTGCAACGCGCCTTTGCCAGTGAAGCAAAGCTATGGCGGGAGTGGGAAGCGAACATTAGCAAGTTGAGTCGCCCGCGCGCTTCACTCGATATCGCTGAATTTCTCTTGTCGATCTAACAGACGACCCAAGGAAGGGCGGCTTCCCAGCCGCCGACTTACCAAACGGCGGTCAGAGACCGCCGCTCCTTGAGGCATTAAAGATTTCCTCGCCGCCGGACAACGTCCGCAGAACTTCGAGCTCGGGTGAGATGACGACGAAGTCCGCGTCGCCTCCGATTCTAAACTGGCCCTTCGTGGTGAGACCAATCGTATGCGCCGGCGTGTCGGTGGCCATAGCGATTGCTTCATGCAACGGGACATTCACTTTCGTTACCATGGTGCGAACGAGATCGATCATGCGCGCGGCACCTCCCGCCAGCGCGGAACGGTCGGCGAGCAAACAAACGCCGCCTTCCACGACACACTTCCTCCCATAGAGCGAAAACTTCGAGCCATCGGGCAGCCCAGCGCCGGCGGTGGCGTCAGTGACGAGACAAATTCCGCGCGCACCCTTGGCTTGGTACAACATTTTCATCAGGGTTGGCGAAACGTGATGACCATCGGCGATCAATTCGCATAAGATATCCGGTTCGCTCAAAGCGAACTCGAGTAAACCGGCCTTGCGATAAATTCCATCGCGGCGCGCGCTCGACATGCAATTGAACGTGTGCGTCACGCTGCGCATTCCATGTTCAAACGCCGTGCGCGCGTCTTCTTCCCACGCATCACTGTGACCGCCGCTGGGATCGATATTGTGTTTGCGCAATTCATCGATGAGCTCGATTGCGCCCGGTAATTCCGGGGCGAGGGTCATTCGCTTGATCACGTCGCCCTGCTCAAGCAACGGCGCATAAGCCTTTGCCGTCGGTTTGCGGATGAGACCTAATCGTTGTGCGCCCGGTTTCGCTTTGGAAATGAAAGGCCCTTCCACATGTACTCCGGCGATTTGTTTAATCGATTTGGAGGCACGAACTTTCTTGATCACTTTGACGATCGCGGCGATCGGCGCTGTGGCCGTGGTCAGGAGCAGAGACGTCGTGCCGCCGCTGGCGTGATAACCGCAAATGGCGCGAAACGCTTCCGCAGAAGTTTCCATGGTGTCGCGACCGAGCGCGCCATGGATGTGAAGATCGACAAACCCAGGCGCGAGATAATTTCCGCCAAGATCGACAATCTCGTTTTCGCCCACGTAGCCGACCTCACGAAGTTCGGTGATTTTTCCTTCATGCACGATAACCTCCAGGCCCTCGCGAATTGCATCGGGAAAAATGAGACGCGCGTTTGTCAGAATCATTGGTTCAATCTAAGCAATTTCGCTGCGCGTGTGAGTACGTCTTCCGAAAATCCGAGCACCTCTTTGAAGTGCCAGTCTCTCTCCAGTGGGTTGTCGATCTTTTGAATGCGCCGAACTTCCCGCCGGTCGAGCCAACCTTGGAGCCAAAGCCGGTGGCCGAGGACGGGCACGGGAAAATCGCTGCCGTGCACAATACGCGGTTCGATCTCGTCACGCAGACAATCGCGCAAATGTGCGCAACGATTTAGTGAAACCAGCGCGCTAATATCGCCGTAAAGATTTGGGAACTCGCGCAGCATCGCGGCCCAATCATCAAAATAATCGTGATCGAACGCGCCGCTGCTCGTCCCGCAATGCGCCGCGATCACGGTCAGGCCGCATTGCAGCGGCGTGCGTAACAGGCGCGGATCGGCGAATGAGGCGTTAATCACCGGCACCGTGTGTTCGCCACCGGTATGCGCCAGGAGCGGCAACCCCGCCTCGGCCATTTTTTTCCAAAATGGTATGTAGCGCGCATCCGACATGTCGATGTTCTGACAATTCGGGAGGCATTTCATCAAGACCGCGCCATGGGCGAGGCAGCGGTCGAGTTCGTCGAGCGCATCGCGCCGGGCCGGGTGAATGGAAACGCCGGCGAGAAATTCCGGATACTGTTTGGCGAGCCCGAGGACAACATCGTTCGGAACGAACATCGAGCCGAGATCATCGCGGGGCGTGCCGTCCGGATCATGGACGCGTTCATGGGCCAGCAACACAATAGCGTCGAGCGACGATTCGCGCACGAGCTCCAACAAATGTTCGGCGTAAAACTTTTCGAGGTCGCCGGTGAGCGCGCTGGCCGGCACGCCGAGCTGGCGAAGCATGAAGCCCGCGAGCCAGCGATGCCATCCGCCCAATCGCAACCAACTACCGGAACCAGCGACGCCGTTGCCGACCATGTGGACGTGCATGTCGATCCGCACTTGGAACTGATTGCGTTTCCGAGCGCCAAAGTCCATCCTCTTTAGGCGATGAATTTCGATTACGACGTGGTGATTATCGGGGGCGCGTTCTCCGGTGCGGCCACCGCGCTCGTGCTCAAGCGGAAGCGCCCCGAGGCGCGTGTGCTCATCATCGAAAAAAACGCGGAGTTCGATCGCAAGGTGGGCGAATCGACCACCGAGGTGAGCAGTTGTTACATGATGCGGATCCTGGGCCTAACGCATTATCTCGGTCATCATCAGCTAGCGAAACAAGGCTTACGCATGTGGTTCTCGAATCGACCTGATCAACCGTTCGATGATTGCGTCGAAGTCGGGGCACGTTACCAGGCACGGGTGGCGGGCTTTCAAGTGGATCGCGCGAAACTCGATTCACATCTGCTCGACCTCGCCGTGCAGGCGGGCTGCGATCTTTGGCGACCGGCCAAGGTGACGAAATTGGAACTCAATAGCGCGAACGGCCAGACGGTGGATGCAATTGTCGATCTAACCGAACGTACGGCACACGCGCGTTGGATTGTCGACGCCACTGGTCGCGCGACCATGCTGGCGCGCAAGCTTGGCCATCTTCGACCAAACCTAGAACATCCGATCAACGCGGTATGGGCGCGATTCACCGGCGTAAAAGCATGGGACAGTTACGAATTGCGAGAAAAATTTCCATCCTATGCCAACGCTGTACGCACGAGCCGGGAATGGGCCACGAACCATTTGCTCGGGCGCGGCTGGTGGGTGTGGGTGATTCCTTTGCAAGGCGGTGACGTGAGCGCGGGAATTGTTTACGACAGTCGCATTTTCAAACTTCCCGATGGACCGAGCCTGGCGGAGCGATTGCACACCCATATTCTCGGTCATCCGGTCGGTCGAGAAATTTTCGGCGAAGCGCGGGCGATCGAGGGTGACGTGCATGCGTTGTCGATGCTGCCATATCACAGCGAAAAAGTTTGTGATGATGGCTGGGCCGCGGTCGGCGATGCCGCCGGTTTCATCGATCCCCTTTACAGTCCGGGTCTGGATTTTTGTTCCTACACTTCGTACTACGTAGCCGACTTAATCGCGAAAGCCCTGGCGGGCGAGGACGTCGTGGAGCGCCTCCGTTATTATAATGAGCAATATCCGGTTACGTATCGCCGTTGGTTCGAGAGTTTGTATAAGGACAAATATTATTACATGGGTGATGCCGAGCTGATGTCGGCCGCACTGCTGCTTGATGTGAGCAGTTATTATCTCGGGTTGGTTCACGCAGTCTATCGCGACTCGGACCGCGAATTTCTCAATCTACCCTTCGGAGGTGTGGGTGGACGTTTCGCCGCAAAATTTATGACCTTTTATAGCCGGCGGCTCACCGTCCTGGCCAACCGGCGCTGGGCGACTGGACAGTACGGCCGGCGAAATACGGGATGGCGCGACCTCTACGACGGTTTCGTTCCGGACGCGCGCCTCCGCAAGCAAATATGGAGAGGTCTTCGCCGTTGGTGGAAGTGCGAGATTTTTAATCTGAGGCTGATGTTGCACGCGCGAACGAACGTTCCCGCGACCGAACCTTCGACTACATCTTCCGCGGAAGCGTGCGAGGTGTGACGTAACCGAACCCTTCTGTTCCGCGGCGGATTGTATGAGTAATCTTCCTGCCTGGTGGCAAAGTTTTGCCGTTCGCGGGTTAGCCTGGCGCAGAGGGCTTGATTGGGCGATCGAGAATGTCCCGTTTTACTTCCATCCATTTCTGGTCTTTTTTTGGTCGCTCTTTTTTTTCTTCTTCGCGGGGACGGCGCGTGAAGCGGTCGTCTCACATCTTCGAGTCATACTGCCCGGCTCGTTACGCATAACGAATTATCTCCGAGCCTTTCGCACATTCCGGAACTTCGCCTGGACCCTGGCCGAGACGGCGAGTTACAAAATGAACCAGGCGTCATTCTTGTGTGAAGTAGAGGGAGAGGAGTTTCTCGATCGCTTGATCGGAGCGAAGGGAGCGATCGTTCTGACCGCGCACATGGGCAGTTACGATCTTGGCGCGGCCTTGTTCACGGAAAAATTCCGGCGCGAAATTCGCATGGTGCGCGCGCCGGAGCCGGACAAACTGACCGCGCAACATGTTGATCTTGCGTTGGAACAAGTGGGCGCCGGCGCCGTAAAGGTGGACTACAGCACGGATGGAGCGACCCTCTCGTTCGATCTTCTTAACGCCCTGCGCAACCAAGAGATCGTTTCCATTCAAGGCGATCGTGTGCTCGATCACGTCGCTTCCGCACCGGCGGAGCTGTTCGGTCGCAAGGTCTCGCTCCCGAGCGGCCCGTTTATTCTGTCATTGGTGGCGCCGGCGCCGATTTATCCGCTTTTTGTCGTTCGAGCTGGTTATCGCAAATACAAAATCATTGTGCGCGAACCGATTGTCTGCGCGCGCACCGAGCGATCGCGCGAAGATGATATCGCCGCTCCTATGACACGCTGGTCGCGAGTGCTCGAAGGTTTGATCAGAGAACACTGGAGCCAATGGTATGCGTTCACTCGAACTTTCTAAGTGATGAAAAACGAGCCGGAGAGTTCGGCGGGTTTCTACTTCGCCCTGCCGAGATTGTTTAATTTATGGCGAGGCCGACCGCACCAGGTTTCGGAAGCGTGCGTGTTCGAAGCCTATATGGGAAGCGTTGGAATCTTTGGGGTTACTTACCTTTTCGCCTGGGTTCTGTTTGCCGGAAAGATTAGCGGCTGGCGAATGATTTTTGCCGCCGCCTTGCTTATCCCGGCAGTCTGGGTTTTCTGGCTTTTGGTCCTCTACATCAATGCTCTCTTCATTAACTTTCTTCATGGGAAGGGACTTTTCCGCCAAATAACCAACCGCGATGCGCAAAACATTTATATTGGAGTCATTTTGACCGCATTCGCTTTGCACTTGTCGATCCTGCATGGCTGGGAGCGTTGGATCGGAATTTTCTGTCTGTCAGGACTCGGGGCTAACTTTCTCGCCATGATCATGCTCGTGATGACGCGGAAGCGCAGTTAGGCTGTCGCCTTTTCGTTTGCGCGACCTGAGCGCGCTGCCCAGACTGAATTCATGGGAGACTTTTTCGAAGGGTACGAAGTCGGCGACTTCTTCGACGAAATGTTTTCCGCGCCCGGCGCGGTCCGCCCGCATTACGCGAAGTTGCTGGGTCGCTTTGCCGAAATGAAGCCGGAAGAATTCGAACGCAAACGCGAGTTGGCCGCTACCACATTCCTGCAACAAGGCATCACCTTTACGGTTTACAATGACGATCAAGGAACGGAGCGGATTTTCCCTTTCGATCTCATCCCGCGAATCATTCCCGCGCCGGAATGGGACGTGATCGAGCGCGGGCTCGTCCAACGCATCACCGCGCTCAATCTGTTTTTGCACGATATTTACCACGGCCAAGACATTTTGCGCGACGGCGTCATTCCAAAACAGATCGTTTGGGAAGCGGCGGATTTTCGGCCGGAGTTCATGTATTTCGACGTCCCGAAGAACATCTACATCCATCTCTGTGGCACTGATCTCGTGCGCGACGAGAAAGGAAATTATCTGGTCCTGGAAGACAACGCGCGCTGTCCCTCGGGCGTCTCCTATCTGCTCGAAAACCGACAAGTAATGCGCCGTGTTTTCCCGAATCTTTTTGCGCGGCATCGCGTCCGCCCGGTCGAAGATTACAGCCAGGAGCTTTTGAACATGCTCCATTATATTGCCCCTGAGAGCGTAACCGAGCCGACCGTCGTCCTGCTCACACCGGGCATTCACAATTCTGCCTATTTCGAACATTCCTTCCTGGCGCGGTCGATGGGGATCGAGATCGTGGAAGGGCGCGATCTCATGGCGGCGGAAGGCAAAGTGTTTATGCGCACAACCAAGGGCCTCAAGCGCGTGGATGTGATTTATCGTCGTATTAACGACGATTTTCTCGACCCGCAGGTTTTTCGAAAGGAATCAGGCCTCGGAGTGAGCGGACTGGTTGAAGCATACCGACAAGGCAACATTAGCCTGGCCAATTCTATCGGAACAGGTGTGGCCGACGACAAAGTTGTTTATTATTACGTGCCGGAAATGATCCGCTATTATTTGGATCAGGATCCGATCCTTCCAAACGTTCCAACCTATCTCGCGTCAAACGAGAACGAGTTGAAGTACATTCTGGAGAACATCGACAAGCTCGTCATTAAAGCGGCGAACGAGAGCGGCGGCTACGGCATGCTCATCGGTTCGCAGGCCAGCAAGGCCGAGCGGGAGCGTTTTCGGGAGAAAGTGAAGAGGAATCCTCGCAATTATGTGGCGCAACCGATCATTCCGCTTTCTCGATCGCCCTCCTTCTGCGACGAATCAATCCAGGGGCGACATGTCGATCTGCGCCCCTACATTTTATACGGGGCCAAGGTCACCATCGTACCCGGGGGCTTAACGCGCGTGGCGTTGCGCCAAGGCTCGTTAGTCGTGAATTCTTCCCAGGGCGGCGGCAGCAAGGATACCTGGATCGTCGACGACGATGAGCGGAGTAATGGAGTAGCGGAGTGATGGAATAATGAGCCAGACACTTCTTCCCGCAATTCCGCCATTACTCCACCACTCCTTCACTCCATTCTTATCGGATCATGCTTAGTCGCGTTGCCGATTCGCTTTATTGGATGAGCCGCTACATCGAACGCGCGGAAAACAACGCGCGGCTCGCGGACGTAAATCTCCAATTTCTTGTCGATCTTGCCAATCAACCGCAGGCCGATACGCAGCAGCAGTGGAATCCGATCATCAGCTCACTCGAGGAAAACGAGCTCTTCGCGTCCCTCTACGACAAATTAAATGGCAAGGCGGCCATCGATTTCGTGAGCCTGCAAAGGAAAAATCCGAACTCGATCTATTCCTGTCTCTCGCTTGCGCGCGAGAATGCGCGCACCACACGCGAACAAATCTCGAGCGAAATGTGGGAACAAATCAATCGCCTTTATCTTTTTGTAAAGAGTGACAGCGGCAAAAAGCTTCTGCGCTCAAGTCCGTTCGAATTCTTTAAGCGCATCACGGTTGGCTCGCATCTTTTCCAGGGCATCACCGACGCGACCATGACGCACGGCGAAGGTTGGGATTTCATCCTAATCGGGAAACTGCTCGAACGCGCCGATTGTACGTCGCGCATTCTCGACCTGAAATATCACATTCTGTTGCCGTCCGGCGAAAAAGTCGGCGGCAACATCGATACGATTCAATGGATGGCGGTGCTCAAATCATGCAGCGCACTCGAAGCATTTCGCAAAATCTATGTCGGACAGGTCGCGCCCTGGAAAGTAGCGGAATTCATTATCACGCACTCCGCCTTCCCACGCTCGATCCGGTTCAGCGTCGATTGCTTCGATGCCGCCTTGCACCACATCTCGGGTTCGGCCGAATCGAAATACGCCAACGAGGCGGAACGATTGTCGGGACGATTACGCTCCGATCTCGACTACGTCACGATCGGTGACATTTTCAATTTCGGCCTGCACGAATACCTCGAACAAATCCAGAAACGCCTCGTCGAGATTAGCGCCGCGATGCACTCAACTTATTGCGCCGGGATGATGCACGAGCATAGCGCTACTGGATAAATAATCCGGCGTACCACCGCACGAGGTCGTCGCCGAAAAACATCCAGATCAACGCGCCGAAAGCGAGATACGGACCGAAGGGCAACTTCGCCGACCAGACTCGTTTTCCGACAACAAGAGTGACTAATCCCACGAGAGAGCCGGCCAGCGATCCGCCAAAAAGACTGAACAAAACCCCGCGCCAACCGAGAAACGCGCCAATCGCGGCGAGAAACTTTAGGTCGCCCCGCCCCATCGCTTCACGCGGAATCTGCAGTTCGTGCGCGACGCCCGAAATCTCGTTCACCTGGTCGAGTTCGAACGTTTGCCCTTCGACTGCCATTCGATTGTAGTGAAACTCGAGCGTGACCTCACCGAACGAACGATTGTCGATCTCAGCCGCGTTACAATAAAGGAGCAGCCGATCGGTCTCGCGGGCGAAGTGGTCGCTCCATAAACTTCGCTCGTCGCCCACGATAAAGTCCGCGTCGTCGTCGTTTCGTTTCCAATTGAACGGCGTTGGTGCGTCGAGCCGGATGCGTTTCTTTCCGAAGGCGATTTTACCGGCCTCAAGAACGATCCAGAGGAGAATGTAACCCAGGGCCGCCGCCAGGCCCGAGCGAATGAGCGCGGCTACCCGCGAATCCGTGTCCATCAATTGCGGAACCAGGACGCTGGCAATGATTCCGGCCACGGCGCCGCCAATGGTTATCTGGTCGGGAATGATGAAATGTTCGAAGTCAATGAATGTCGCGGCGATGATGAGCGAAACAAATACCCAATAGGCGATGGCCAGCGGCCACGGGAATGATCGCCAGACGGCCAGAAAGAGAAATGCGGTGAGCAGTTCCACGGCAAAATAACGGAACGCGATTTTGGTTCCGCATTTGGCGCAGCGTCCGCGCAGCCATAACCAACTGATGAGCGGAAGATTTTGTTGCCATGGAATTGGGTTCTTGCAGACCGGACAAAACGAACGCCGCGGCTCGTTCACGGAAAGATCGAGAGGCAAACGATAAATGCAGACGTTCAGGAACGAACCGACCGCAGCGCCCAGGACGAAGGCGAACGCACTGAAAAGGAATTGATAAGCAGAATCGTCCACGCGTTTAGCTCATGGAAGATGTCGATCTTCGCCGTTGCATGAACCAGGCGATCCAGATGCAACTCTCGTAAAGCAGAACCATCGGCAGCGCCATCGCGATCAAGGTGAGAATGTCGGGCGTCGGCGTGATAATGGTGGCGAGGATGAAGATGAGAACGACCGCGTAAGGCCGCGTGCGCGCCATGAATTGGTAGGTGACCAACCCGAAACGCACCAACGCCAGGACCACGACCGGCAATTCGAAGGCAAGACCAAAACCAAGCGTGAATCGCGTCGCGAAGGAATAGTACTCCTGCACCGTCCAGGTTGGCGACCAACCGAGCGATTCGGTATCGCGAAAGAAAAACAAGATCGTTTTAGGTAAAAGCCAGAAATAACAAACGAGCACTCCGAGAAGAAAGAGTGCGAAGCTCACGAAAATGGCCGGCAAGAGAAAACGTTTTTCGATGGCGCTGAGAGCGGGGAGAACAAACTCCGCGATAAAATAAAGAAGCAGCGGAAAAGCGAGAATGATTCCCGCATAAAACGCCAAATGAAACGAAATTACGATCGAATCGGTGATGCCGAGTGCGCGCAACGCACCAACCTTTGCATCGATGGCGTGCAGCGGCGCTTGCATGACACGCACAAGTGTTGAACGAAAAGCGAAGCACACGATCATGGCGGCGACGAGCGTGATAGCCATTTTTACAATGGTCCAGCGCAGGTCTTCGAGATGCTCGAGAAACGGTTTCGAGGTTTCGCTCTCGGGAAGTTCGCGGAATTTGAAAATGTCTCGCAATGCCATGTTAGATCGACAATCGATCAGCAGGAACTGAGTGAAAGAAAGCCGCGCGCGGCCAGGCGCGACGCAATGCTCAACGTATTCGCGTCACGGATGTCGTTATTGGCGATCATGCGCACGAAATCGCTGATGCTGAAAGATCGGCAGTCGAGAATGGATTCGGACTCGTCGCTCACCTGTTTATGCGCGCACGGCTGGACCGGTCGCGCCAGAAAGAAGTAGCCGTGCTCGTCGGTAAATCCCGGCGAAGAAAAATAGCACCCGAGCGAGATCAGCTCGCCATCGACAGCGAGCTCGTGACCGGTTTCCTCGCACAGCTCGCGCAGCGCAGCCGCTTCGATCTCGTGTTGCTTCGGTTCGAGCGGACCATCGATTTGACCGGCGGGAACCTCCCAGATAGTCGCGCGAATCGGGGCGCGTTCCTGGCGGATGAGAATGATTTTCCCATCGCCCGTCATCGGCGCAATGACGACGGCTGGCTTGCGGTGCACCACCGTCCATACGCGCGGGCTGGGCCGCGAAGGCGTCCTCACTCGATCGGTGGCAACTTCAAGGTGCGCGTTCGCGAAATGCGTTTCGCTAGAATGGGTTTCCCAGCCTTCTCCGTCGTGCACGAGATTATTGCGTCTCACGGCAGAAGTGTAGTGGCGAGCGTGCCGCCCGCAACAACGTGAGATTACGCTGATACGGGCGCCTCTACACCCAGCAGCTTTCGCCAATATTCGAGACGCGCGGCCACGTTCTCCGGCGATGGCGCGCCGATAGCTTTGCGCGCGGCGAGCGAGCGACGCACATCGAATACGCTGGCAAGATCGGCATCGAACAACGGGGAAGCTGCCTGCAAATCGCCGAGCGACATCCGATCGAGCGTGCGATTGGTTTCCCCTGCCAGGCGCACGATCTTTCCGACGGTTTCGTGCGCTTCGCGAAACGGCATCCCTTTCTTGACGAGATATTCGGCCAGATCGGTCGCAAAAAGATTAGGATCTCGCGCGCCCGCTTCCATCCGCTCGGCGTTGACTTTCAATTCGGGCATCATGGCCGAGAAAACTTCGAGCGCGCTCCGGACGGTATCCACAGAATTAAAGAGCGCTTCCTTGTCCTCCTGGAGGTCGCGATTGTACGACGACGGCAATCCTTTTAAGGTGGTCAAGATCGACATCAGGTTTCCGTAAAGGCGGCCAGTCTTGCCACGCGTTAGCTCGGCCAGGTCCGGATTTTTCTTTTGCGGCATCAAGCTGGAGCCGGTCGAAAAAGTATCGCTGAATTCGATGAAACCGAATTCAGTCGTGCTCCAAATGATCAAATCTTCGCTCAAGCGGGAGAGATGAACGCCTATCATGGCGAGGCAGAAAAGAAATTCGCAAACGAAGTCGCGATCGGAAACGGCATCGAGGCTATTTTGACTAATCGCCGCAAAGCCGAGGCGACGCGCAATAAGTTCGCGATCCAAAACGATGGTCGATCCAGCGAGCGCGCCCGAGCCGAGCGGCAAGACATCGACACGTCGCAAACAATCGCCGAGCCGGTCCGCGTCGCGGGCCAAGGCTTCGATCTGGGCCAACAAATAATGAGCGAAAAAAATGGGCTGGGCGCGTTGCATGTGCGTATAGCCGGGCATGACAAGATCGACATGTTGGTTGGCGAGATTGAGCAACGCGTTCTGGACCGCCCGAAGTCGAGCGATCACTTCAACAATTTCAGTTTTGACGTAAAGACGAAGGTCGAGCGCGATCTGATCGTTTCGACTCCGGGCCGTCTGCAATTTCGCGCCGGCTGCGCCAATCCGTGCGGTCAGCGCAACTTCGATATTCATGTGCAGATCTTCCAAGTCGAGATTCCACTGGAATTTTTGTGCCGCGATCTCCTCCTCAATGTCGCGCAATCCCTGCTCGATCTTTTCGCGGTCATCGGCAGTGATGATGCCGGCTTCGGCGAGTGCGGCGGCATGAGCGATGGAGCCGGCAATATCATATCGAGACAAACGTCGGTCGAAAGAGACGGATTCGCTGTAGCGCTGCGCCACATCCGCGGCCGGGCGATTGAATCTGCCTTTGCGCATGGCTCACCTGACAACCGCGCTGCGTGTTATCGTGACGGCAACAAACTTTGTGTCCGGCAGAACGAACTTGCGGAGTTCGACGGTAATTTTTTGAATGGGAAATTGCTTCAATAAATGCATGGCGAGGCGATCGGCCAACGTTTCAATCAACTTGCAGGAACAATCACGCAAAAAATCCTTTGTCTCGTTGCATACTGCCGAATAATTGATCGTGTTCCGAATGTCGTCGCCAAGATCGATAAGCGGACGGTGCGGCCACATCGTCAATGAAACGGTCAGACGCTGCGGTTGATTCCGTTCCGCATCGGTCACGCCGACTCGCGCCGAGATTTCAAGCTGCTCGACATGGATGGAATCAGAAATCGCCGGCGATGTTTCCACGCAGTTAGCAGTTGCACGGCGAAAAGATTTCGCAACCGGCCTATCAAAAAACGAAGCGGGTCGACCGACCACTTTTCCGCGCGATTCCCAAACCTCCATTCCTCCCCAGTCTACTTTTTACGGTAGTTTGAATGGTTCTACTGTCTTGCGCCGACCCATAATCGCCAATTGGCAATTCTTGCGCTATTAAACGCTGGTGATCCCCGGCACATTTTTGCTTTTCGCAAACCGCAGCTTCGCATTTCCGTAGAAGCTATGGAGATGTCGATCTTCGCGGCCTGGGAAACAGGCTTCGCTTGCTGTCGACTATAGGTCGAGTTTTTTACGCTTGAGTAATGATTTGAAGGTTTCATGATCACATACCGTGAAAGCGGAGAAGGCGGCCGTAGCGGCGAGCGAGACCGATCGATTCGCAACTACGCACTGGAGCGTGGTTTTGTCCGCCCATCCAACCCGGGGCGGCCAGCATGGAAGCGAAGCGCTGGCCCAGCTTTGCCGGACCTACTGGCGTCCGATTTTCGCTTTTGTTTGCAGCCGCGGCTACGCGGTGAGCGACGCGCAGGATCTGACGCAGGATTTTTTTGTCATGGTGCTTGAAGGCAACTTGTTGAAACTGGCCGATCCGACCCGCGGTCGATTTCGATCGCTTCTGCTCAAGTCACTTAAAAATTTCCTGGCCGATGCGGCGGAAAAACAGCGGGCGCAAAAGCGCGGGGGCAAACTGAATTTCATTTCGTGGGATGACTGGATGGCACAGGCGCCTTCTCAGCTTTCCATACCGATGACGACGCTGGAGAATTTATCTCCCGAACGGGTCTTTGATTTGAGATGGGCGGCGACAATCGTGGAGCGAGCCCTGCAACGTTTGCGCGAAGAATGTGAAGGCCGGGGACGACGCCGTCTCTTCGAGCTAATCAGCGGTTATCTTACAGCCGATCGCGCGGACATTTCCTACGCGATCATTGCGCAAAAAGTCGGTGTGACCGAGCCGGAAGTGAAGCGATTGCTTCATCGAATGCGCTTGCGCTACCGCGAGTTGCTGCGTCATGAGGTAGCGCAAACCGTGGAGAACGCTGGAGACGTCGATGAAGAGATTCGGTATCTCTGTGTTACGCTAGCCACGGCCGAATGACCGGCATGAACGTTTGCGGCCTGACTGATTCGCTCGCAAACGTTATTCGCGAACCCATCGAGTGCCGACAATGCGGCGGTGTATCGCGATTGGCCAATGGCCTCTGTCTGGTCTGCCTGATGCGGACAGGACTGGCAGGTCGGGACGAAGGCGACCAGGAAAGCTTCGAGTCCATTTTGGCCAAGATCGACATCCACGACAGCGAGTGGCGGATCGGTCCCTACGAAATTCTGGAAGAAATTGCACGAGGCGGGATGGGCGTGATTTATCGTGCGCGCCAACCGTTTTCGCGGCGCATCGTGGCGCTGAAGCGGGTTCTTAGTTATCACTCCGCTTCGGCCGAAACGCTGGCCCGATTTCGCCGGGAAGCGGAAGCGGCTTCTGTTCTCGATCATCCAAATATTTTGCCGATCTACGAAGTAGGGGAAAGCGAAGACGGTTTGCCGTTTTTTGCGATGAAGTTCGCACCAGGTGGAAGTCTCCGAGAGGTAGGACCCGCCCTCCGTCGTTCACCGGAACGAATCGTACCGCTCATGTTGCAAGTGGTGCACGCGGTGGAAAGCGCGCACGCGCGCGGCTTGCTGCATCGCGATCTTAAGCCCGGCAACATTTTACTCGATGGACGCGGCGAACCGCTGGTGAGCGACTTCGGTCTCGCAAAATGGCTCGACGCTTCAAATGATCTAACCCAAACGCTGACTATTTTTGGGACCCCGGGTTACATCGCGCCCGAACAAGCGCGTGGCCCGGCGAGTCGCGTCGGCCCGGCGGCGGACATTTACAGCCTCGGCGCAATTCTATTCGATTTGCTTGCCGGTCGCCCGCCGTTTCTCGGCGAACACGCTTTCGCCGTGCTTACTCAAGCAATGGCGCAGCCTGCGCCTCGCTTACGCTCGGTCGCGCCCGCAGTCGATCGGGATTTGGAAACTATCTGCGCGCACTGCCTCGAGCGTGACCCCTCGGCACGTTATGCTTCAGCCGGCGATCTGGCTCGTGACCTTGAATGCTGGACAAAAGGCAAATCCATTTCAGCGCGGCCAATTTCGGCGCCCGCCCGGGTTTGGCGTTGGGCGAAAAGAAACCCTGCCTTGGCGATAATCGGTGTGATGTGTTTGTTACTCGCGGCGCTGAGTTGGACGAAACTTTCGGAGAACCGTCAGTTTCACACCGCGTTGCGGACTGATACCGCTTCGCAGCATTCGCTAATGATCCTGCCTTTTCTCGATCTCGATACCGGACTGCCCGATGACGGGGCGGCGGGCGATATTGCCAACGTGATTCGAACTCAATGGTCAAAGATTGGCCCAAGCCGTGTCGTCCAGGCGGAAACTTCTGACCTCATTTTTGCAGGCGCCCCCCGCGAAGAAGAGATTGCTGGCGCTGCCCGACAGGCGCAGGTCCGCGCAGTTCTTACCGGGACGAAGCGGCAGGTGGATGGCAGACCAATCTTTTCCATGCATGTGATCGATCCGACGCGACCCGGGGTTCTTCTCTCGTCGCCTCTAGGTCTTGCTTCGGATGCGAACCACTTTAAGGACTTTTTCCGATCCAACGCGACCCAGTTCTATAGGGCTATCGGTGCGCCACCCAGGGACGCGGCCAGCGCCTCCAAGCAAGGCCAGTCCGCCTCGGATCTTATCGCGGCAGGCAAAGCCCTTATGGATCGCCGAACTCCGGCCGACTGCGATCGCGCAATCGAATGTTTTGAAAAAGCCACCATGGCTGCGCCTTCCTCAGCGCAGGCTTACGCCTTTCTCGCCATCTCAAAAATAGGCCGCGCGGCCATGGGTGGAAAACCCGAGCTACGGCAAATGGCTGAACTGGCGGCTAACAAAGCGGTTGAGCTCGATCCGCAATCAGGTGAGACGCACCGCGCGTTGTCCGCCGTTTTGGAGCAGAAGGGCGACTTTGCGCGAGCACGCGAAGAAGTGCTTCGCGCAATTGAACTCAATGGAGTTGCCGAACGTTCGGCCGGACGGGTAGCCTCAATTAGCAAGACCCTCGGCCGGCCGGATATTGCGCTGAGATGGCATCAAATCATGAAGCATTTGCAAGCTCAGCCGGGAGTTAACGAATTTGTGATCGGAGATTGCTGGGCGGACTTGTGCGAAGACAACCGGGCAGAGCAAGCCTACCGGGAGACTATCGCATTGCGCCCAGAATTGCCGGAAGGATGGATCGGCATTTGTCATCTAAAGTTGCTGGAAGGCGATTTTCGCGCGGCCGAACGAATTTGCTCCGAAAACGAGAAGGATTTTCCCCAATTCGATGTCCCTTCGCAAATGGCCGCGCAACTTCATTTCTTCGCCCGCCAGTTTGGTAAAGCTCGAAGGATTTATTCGGACCTCGCTAAAAAAGATCCAGAAGGCGGAACAAATTTTTACGGTGCCATTAGCTATCAATCTGCGCTCGGTTGGTTGCATCTCGCGGCAGGCGACAAAGGAACCGGAGAAACCATCCTCAACCGCGCTCTGCAACGCGAGCTCGCCGAGTTAGCCATGGCGCCGCAACATCCCGAGATTCTTTATCGAACCGCAGCAATCGAAGCGTCACTTGGTCGTCAGAAACCAGCCCTGGAGCATTTGCGTTCGGCTGCTCTGGAAGGCTGGATTGATTTTCGTTCGCTCAATCTCGATCCGCGATTTGATGCTTTGCGCGCTGATCCCGCCTTTAAGGAAATTTCCGAATCGATGACAACCAAAGTCGCATCGCTTCGACGGCCAATGCCCGCCGATTTAAGTGGCAAAAGAAAGGTCCAATAAAATGAGACAAATAAACAACTGGGACAACGCGGACGCGCGCAGACAAGCCACTCGGTCTTTATGCGCACATCTGCACAAGCCTGAAAACGCCCAGGTCAGGGAAAAATGCAAAGGCGATCCTGCGTATGCCAGAACCCTCTTCGCGCAAGTTGGAGGTTTCTGTTTGGAAGAAGAGCTCACGGCGGATGAATCGAACCCGATTGTCCCCATCCCAAAACACACCGAGTTCCGCGTTTTCGAAGCGACGGACATGTTCCCCCGCGACAGACTAGTAACTCTTGTGCTTCCTCCCGCAGACAAAATCTTGCCCGAAACATCCAAAATCGACTTCGGCGAAGTTTATCGCTGCACGTGGGTAGCCTGGTAGGTGCAGTTAACCTCCGGTCCGGCCGGCGCGGCGTATCATCGAGATCGACTGTTCCAGTGTCGTTTCAGTTAAGTCGAAATCGATTCGCCGAGGCCGGCGGCGGAACACGGGAATATCCGCGTTCTCCAGCGCTGTGATCTCAGCGTCTGCTTGCCGGGACGATCGAACTTCGTCCCGGCAAGCGGCGTGAAGGAAAAGCGTTCGGTCAAGCCCGCTCGTCAACAATGAAGGAGCAAGAGACTGTTCCAGCAGCTGGTAGTAATACACCGTGGGACGGTAGACTTTTCGACTGGGAATTTCTGCAAGCTGTTTGGTCCACTTTTTTAAGTGTGACAACGCTGAACGGTCGGTCCGAAGAAAAGCGTGCATCGCGCGAAATCCCTCGATTAGCCTTTCAAAAAACTCCCCGTTTCCGTGGCGCATCTTTGTCGCCATTGTCGAAATGTTCTTAAGCAGCGACAGCATCCCTGTACGAACGATCGAAGCTTCCTCGGCCCGCGCGTAATCGGGCAGGAACGTTGCCGGATGCAGCAACGTCTCGCAATCCACAATTATCGGCTGATCGCCTGATGTAATTAGATTGGCCGCATGGAAATCCACTCCGCGCAAAATGTGAACAAGACACATCAACGCGCCGAGTCGAAAAGAAAAATCGATAATCTCTTTTCGATTTCGGCAGTCCCGCGACGGCACGCTTTCCATCCAACATTGTCGATCTTGACATTGCACGCTGACGATCTGAAACGGTCGCGGAAAACCGCGCTGGTTCGTCCAGGCAAGCAATTCAAACCAGGCGCGCTCCTGCAGACCTGACCGCGGCTTGTAGAACCATTCGTTTTTCTTTCCAAAATTGACACGCACGACCGTGCGATTTCCTTCGTGCGGATCGGAAAGATCGACTGCTACCGAAGAAATGATCGGTGCGGAACGGTTGGGGCCGATTGGAAAGCGGCGGGCAAAAGCAATTGCCTCTTTCAGAAAATCCGTCACGAATTGCCGCCACTGTTCTATTTGCAAGACCCAGAATCGGGTCAAAGCAGGGTAGTTTCCGAGAAACCTGCGCGTCTCCACCGCTACACCGACCGAAAAAAAATAATTTAGAAAATCAATTTCGTTTCGCGCTACGGAACCGACCGAAAGATTTCGTGCCGCTTGGGCAGCCGAGACTTCCCAGTTCACGGACGGCGCCGCGCTCCGGACCAATCGGACAAGTAATGATTGACGTAATGCCAGCTGAGCCTTCGCAGAAAGCGCGCGCAAGTCAGCGGATGAAGTCACGAGTTCGCTCCAGGCGAATCGCACGAGAGGCGCGGCCATATTTTCGCTTACACTTTGATGCACATCAAGATCGACAACCGCGCTTTGCAAGTAACGCTCGAGGCGACGCAGCGTCTCGACCCACCAGGGCAAATCCATTGCGCCGGTGATATTCGTAAGACGGAGTAGCTTTCTCTCATCGAGTCCGTTTTCGGCGAGAAATTTTGGCCACGCGTCCGATAGGGCACGGCCGCGATTGAACCGGGCGCGCCAAATAGTCAGGGACTCGGCTTCGGGGTGATGGCCGATCTTGTCGGACTGAGTAAGCGGAACAGCCAGCCGCAACCGCTCTTCCAAAGTCAGAGCCCGAATTGCGAGGCGTTCGGTCTCGCCGTCAGGATGAAGCTTTATTTGGGTCATCGGCCAGACCAACCGCAATTGCCAAATCGAGGAAGGTGTCGATGTCGATTGAGTCGCCAGCCGACGTTTTCCATTTTGGCGGACGCCATTTTGGATTCTGCCTGAGTTGCGACATCATCGAAGTCGGATCGGCATGGAGCGCTCCTTCGATCACCTCGGCGAGCAAGCGGCTGCCTAGCTCTCCCAAGTTTGCGCCACGCTCATTCACTTCCGCTTCCAGCAAAACATAATACCAAAGTGGCGTTCGCCCTTTCAGGCCAAGATCGACAAGGATCTTTTCGGGTTGGTAGTTCGGAAATTCGGGCGGCGTGGCCGATATTTTTGAACCCGGACACAACGCATCCCGGACCTCCTCGCCGGTCGGCAATCTCATCTCCAGGCCACGGCGCAACGTTCTCACCGGAAGCTCCGCCGGATTATCGTTAGAAATAACCGGGCCGAAACGTCGAAGCGCTTCGGCCGGCAGTTGGAACATCGGTTCCGGTATGGCTGTATCGAGGTTGTTGGCCGGTTCGCGCGTCGTAAAAAATTTTTGCCAGGTAACAGCCAGCGACGGATGCAATGCGCCGGGCTTGTGCGCCTCGCTGATCACTCTCGTTAATTCGAATTCAGGATTCTCCCGGTTCAGTTCGTACCTAACGCGGACCATGCTGTGACCGAAACGCGCCACGGCGTGCGAAAATTCTACCGGGATGGAAAAACCATTCTGTGACCAACCAATACACCGATTGCCCGCGATAATGACATCGCGATAAACAGCGGGATTACAAAGTTTCTGCAGGTAATCAAAGCGAATGAGCCACTGAAATTGCCAACGGACTCGTTCGCTGGCCGCGGCGAAAAGTTCGTCGTTTGCGACATTGTCGCGCAGCGCGCTAACCGCATTGTTATGGAGCTTGGCAAACATCGCGTGGATTTGGCGCAGGATCAGGTTTTCGTTGTTACGCGAATCGGCCAGCAATGGTCGGGAAGTTTCCGGATCCAAGGGAAGATCAAACGATGTCTCTAGCCTTATCCGCGCTTCGCCCAATTTCAGTGACGCATGATCTTTTTCGTAGAGATGTCGATCCTTTGAAAAAGGACCGCCGCCGTACAATGAACTCAAGTCGAGACGCGCTTGATTGCGATTGACCGTGTCGCACGCTTGTCGATCGACCGCGTGTGGCAACGCCGTATCGTCGCGGGTCAAATCATGCAAAATAAATTGACCGGCATAGGTATAACCAGCCGGTGGTGGAGGGCTCATCCGGGCGAACGGAATCCGCGTCCGATTGCTTCGCATCGAGAGACCAAGCGCCCGAAGGTCGGACAAGTTGAACTCCTCGCCACTTGGGGGAAGCAACCGGCAATATCGGTCGCGGCTGGAAAGTTCGTAGGGGGAGAACATTTAAGGATCGGATGTTTTTTAGGTTTGCTTGAGCACCTCAAGATCGACGAGCGAGCGCATGGCTATTTTGGCGCGAGCATGGCGACACTTTTTTCAAAACGTGGATCGTTGCGAAGCGGATCCCAGAGAGGATCGACTCGCAATTCGCCGTAGCTCAAATAACCGGGCATTTTTATCGCGACACTTAACTGCTCGAAAGCGGCGTCATTCTTTCCGGCCCAGGCGTAGATGATGGCGAGATATTGTATTAGCATCGCTCCGTCGATCGCATCTTTCGTCACCGGAACCAGCGCAACCGCGCCCTCCCCCTCGCGGATCGCATCTTTCTTGTTACCAAGCGCGGCATCAATCATCCCGAGGCCACATAGGGCGAATCCATTGTCGGGTTGCTCACGCACAATCTTTTCAGCGTCCCCCCGGGCTTTTGTGAAAGCCGCGCGTGCGGCCGAGGTATCGCCGCGTAAACGCGCCACCAGCCCGTCCCACCAGAGGCGCGGGAGAAAGACAGTCTCTTTCACGAACACCGCATCAGGAGAAAGGGCGGCCAGCACTTGATTGGCGGTATTCATATCGCGCTCATAAAGAGCGGCCAGAAAGCGGTCACCCACACTCACGGAAGGTGAATCTTTGGCAGGAATAGCTTCGGTTGCAGAATGCAATGGCTTTAGATCCGCACGCCAGTCAAGATCGACATACGCACGTTGCACGCGAACACTGGCGTCACGCGGCGCAAGTTTCAGGGCGTGATCCAATGTTGCCGCGGCATCTGCGTAACGGCGCAAATTTTTATACGTCAACGCCAGTTGTTGCAGGATGAAAAAGTTTTGCGGATCCAACTCAGCGGCGTGTTGCATGTTCCGAATGGATTCCTCCCAACGCCCCTGGCGTCTATCGATGTAACCGCTCAACAGGTACGAGGTCGAATCGTTCGGTAAGGCGCGCCGAGCGTCCTCGAGTTCTTGCCGGGCACGGTCGTAATCGCGGTAGCCCCAGTAAAGATGTTTGGCCAAGGCAAGGTGAGCCTCTCCGGAGTCCGGGCGCAAACGACGAACCGATTGCACGGCCGCGTCCGCCGCGGCGAGGCGGGCCTTGGTGTGATCGAACGCGAACAAATAAACCTGGTCGTGAGCGTGGGCTAGTTCGTAGTAAGCGAGCACAAACGATGGATCGCGCTGGACCGCCTGTTCGAGCAGTCGCACGGATTCGAACAAGTTCTTTCGCGATTCATTGAACACAGCCTTATCAATCAAGACCTTTGCGCGAATATAAAGATCGTAGGCGGCAAGGTCACTGGTCGGCTTTTGCTCAATGGCCGCCTTTTCTTTCGGGGAAAGTCGTGACTTAAGTTGAGCGACAATTTGTTCGGCCACTTCATTCTCCACCGCGAAGACGTCCGCCAGATTGCGATCGTACCGTTCACCCCAGACGTGCGCATCCGTTCTCGCATCGATCAATTGCGCGCTGACGCGAATTTGATCGCCGGCCCGTTTAACGGTCCCCTCCAAAATGTGCGTGACGCCGAGCGCGTTTGCGATCCCACGGAGGTTACGCTGCGCGCTGTTCTTGAATTGCATCACCGAAGTGCGGCTGATGACTTTGAGATCGGCGACCTTAGCCAGGTCGTTCAGAATTTCGTCCTGCACACCATCGGCGAAATAAGCGTTTTGCTTGTCGTCGCTCAGGTTGTCGAATGGCAGGACAGCAATGCTTTTTTCGGGAATGGAACCGACCGGTCCGGATCCCGACGACATTCCCGCTGACGACGGCGCTGGGCGGCGAAAGAAAATGAGGAGACTGCCACTCAATGCGACAGCGGACAAAAGCAAAGCGGCAATGAGCGCAATCTTGGGCCAGCGCGGCGCGCCGACTGGGCCCGCCTTAGGATTTCGCTTCCAAATTCCTCCTCGTTTGAACTTCTCAGGCAAGGCCGGATTACCAAGATCATCCTTGTGAAGGTTGACGATGGAAAGCCGCATGCCGTGCTTCACTTCGCACTCACCAAGATCGTGCAAGTAAGGTTGCCAATGACGATAGTGCACGAGATCGTCAGCCAGGTGCTTCGACACGAGAATGTGCCCGGCATCGCCGCAATCCAGAACACGCTGGGCCACATTAATGCCCGCCCCAGCGACGTTCGATCGATCGTTTACATCCTGAACTTGATTTACGGGGCCGCTGTGAATTCCCATTCGAACCTGAATTTTCGTGTGTTTCTTTAACGACTCGCTCACTTCGAGTGCGCAACGAACCGGTTCCTCCGGACTGCGGAAGAAGAGAAGCGCCATGCCGTCACCTGTCGGCAATCGGATAAGCTTGCCGTTTTTTTCCGCCGCCTGGAAACA
>JBEEGY010000340.1:0-3508 GCA_041167145.1 Verrucomicrobiota bacterium | reverse complement strand
TCTGATTGGGCACGCAGATCACATCGCGCGACTACAATCGAAGATCGGCAATCGAAAATCGAAAATAAGTTATGCCAGTTCATTACGGTCGTTTTGAAATGCCGAAAACTCTCGTCAAGGACGAGAGCAACGCCACTGAGATTTACGCCAGATTTGTCGCCGAGCCCTTTGAGGCCGGTTACGGACACACGGTTGGAAATTCGCTCCGGCGGGTCTTGTTATCATCCCTGGAAGGCGCCGCCATCACCGCGGTCAAGATCACAGGCGCACAACATGAGTTCGCCACTCTGCCCGGGGTGGTCGAAGACGTGACCGATATCGTGCTCAATTTGAAGCGCGTAAAATTCAAGGCTGCCGAACACGAACCGCGCAAGCTCTCCCTCTCCGTGAACAAGGAAGGCGAAGTGACCGCCGGTGATATTCAGCTGATCCAGGGTTACGACGTCCTCAATCCTGACCAAATCATCTGCACGATGGATAAGAAACATAAGTTCGACGCGGAGCTGGAAGTCCGTGTCGGCCGTGGTTTCGCCACCGGCGACGAGAATAAGCGGGCCGATCAACCGATCGGATTGATTCCGATTGATTCCATTTTTTCACCGGTCACGCGCGTAAAATACGCGGTCGAAAACACTCGGGTCGGTCAGCGAACCGACTACGACAAACTGATTCTGGAGGTCTGGACCGATGGTCGTCTGACCCCGGACGACGCCTTGCTTCAGGCTTCAGCGATCCTGCGCCACCACCTCGATGTCTTCGTCAATTTCAACGAAGACGTGATCGAGTTCGACGAAACGCCGGCCGGCGTGAGCGAAGAAAACATGAAGCTGAAGAAGCTTCTGAACATGAGCGTGAACGAAATCGAGCTCAGCGTGCGCGCGGCGAATTGCCTGAACAACGCGAATATCACAACGGTGGGGCAGCTCGCGCAAAAGAGCGAGGCCGAGATGCTGAAGTATCGCAATTTCGGCAAGAAATCGTTAAATGAAATCAAGGACAAGCTGCAACAGCTGGGCCTGGGTCTCGGAATGAAATTTGATCCTGGTCTGGTCGACATGCCCTCGGGCGTGGATGGCGCCAGCGCACTGAATGGCGCGGGCGAAGTGGAAACGGCTTAACCAATCCGGCGGCCCCACTCAAGGGCGGAGAATCACCTCATGAGACACCAAAAGAAAACAATAAAACTCGGACTGACCGCCGCGCATCGGAAAGCTCTTCTTTCGAATCAGGTTTGCAGTTTGATCGAGCATCAACGGATCAAAACGACCCTGGCGAAGGCGAAGGCGGTGCGACCGCTCGCGGAGAAAATGGTGACCCTGGGCAAGAGAGGCACGCTCCATGCGCGCCGGACTGCCCTGGCCGTTCTTCGTCAGCGCGGCGCGGTCAAGAAACTGTTCGATGAGATCGCACCGCGAGCAGCGAGTCGGAACGGCGGCTATACGCGCATCGTCAAGCTCGGTCAGCGCAAGAGTGATTCGGCGCTCGTGGCATTTATCGAATGGGTCGATGCGCCGCAAGTGATCGAAGAAACGGCCACGGAAGAAAAGGGAAAGAAGGCGAAAGCTGCGGAGACGACGGGCGACGCCGAAGCCAAACCGGCGCGCAAATCACGCAAGAAAAAGCCGGACGACGCGGCGGAATAAACGCCCTGTGGCGGGCGCGGTCGGCTGCATTTCGATGTAGCCAGGGCCCTGTGGGCCGTGTGAAAAGCGTCCCGCTTTTGGGACAGCCTAATCCCAAGCGCGTTACCGGAGATAGAGTTCCGCTTCGCAGCTATATATTGTAATTAGCTTATGTAAAGCAACTTACAGTTATTTGATACGGCCTGGCATGGGGATTGCATAAGAGTAGGCACAACCCAACTAATCCCATGAATACCCAAGTAATTACTTCTGAAGCCGCAGCGCACGAATCCACTTACGCGCTGTTGGTCCGTTCCGAGGAAAAGAGCCGCAACGCGTTCGAAATGATCGCCTTCACTCTTTTCATCTTAAGCGCAGTGTTCTCGATCTGGCAGGTCGCCCATCAACCGGTTCTGTTGCCTGCGGGTGCGATCATCGGTTCGGCCACCGCGCAAACGGTCCAGCAAGAACAGGTCTGCGTGCAGAGCTAAGCGGACAAGTCCCAGCATTCCCACGGAGTTCTAACCGCGACGCATCTGCCGTCGACGGTCAGCGCAACGGAACCAGCTTCCAGGTCAATTTTCCGTTCGCTTCGATTTCTAACTTGGCGACGCTCGCCGGCGCGCCTCGATTTGGCCGGGTCACACATCCCGGGTTCAAAAAAAGCAGCCCATCGTGCCGTTCGTTTCGAGGCACGTGCGTGTGTCCGTGCAAAAGGACGTCAATATTCTCGGGTGCCCGCTCCGGCGGGATATGCACGAGCCGAAAGCGGAGCCCGTTTCGTTGCAGATCAACGATCAGCGGCCATTCGAAATTGCTGTCGCAATTTCCGCGGACCACAATAGCCGGCGGGCCGATCCGCTCGACCTGAAGCAAGACGCTGGGCGAACAAACGTCGCCCAGATGCCAGATTTCATCGACGCCTTCCGCCAGTGTCTCAAGGTTGGAAGGCAAGTGATTGTGCGTGTCGGCGAGAACCAGGATTTTCAGAGGCGGGTCCATTTCGCCTTATTCCCTTAAAAAGGTCACGAAGTTTTACCAGCCGCGCTTCGGATCGTTTTTCTGTGTGTTCCTTTGCGTCCTTCGCCTGAGGCATTACTTTGCGCTCGTGTCATTTAACAATTTTGGACTTTCGCCGGAAGTCGTTCGCGGCACGCAGGCGATGGGTTTTGCCGAACCGACCCCAATTCAGCTGCGGGCCTTTCCGATTATTCTCGAGGGAAAAGATCTGGTCGGAACCGCGCAAACCGGCACCGGCAAAACGGCGGCCTTTGCGCTCCCAATCCTGACCTTGCTCTCGCGGCACGGAAAGTTCCGCTGCCTCGTGCTCGAGCCGACCCGCGAGCTGGCGGCGCAAGTCGAAACGGCTTTTCGCGATTACGGGCGCTTCACCGATATCCGGCAGACGGTGATACATGGCGGTGTGGGTTACGGAAAACAAAAAGAGGATTTGAAGCACGGGATGGATGTCGTGATCGCCACCCCCGGCCGCCTCCTCGATCACCTCGAGCAAGGCACAATTCATTTTCGCGACGTTAATATTCTCGTGCTCGATGAAGTCGATCGCATGCTCGACATGGGATTCATGCCGGATGTTCGGCGCATCGTTAAGAACATCACGACGGACCGCCAAACCCTGCTTTTTTCGGCCACCTTGCCGCCAGAGATCGAACGGCTCGCCGCCTCGGTCCTGCGGGATCCCGAAACGGTCGAAATTGGCGCGCGCCGTTCCCCGGCCGAAACCGTCACCCATGCGGTCTATCCTGTCGCCGCTGAGCAAAAATTCGATCTGCTCATGGTTCTGCTGGAAAGGACGAACTTCGACAGTGCGCTCATTTTTTCGCGGACGAAACACGGTGCGGACCGGATCGCTCACAAGCTGAAGC
>JBEEGY010000339.1:0-7668 GCA_041167145.1 Verrucomicrobiota bacterium | reverse complement strand
AGACCCTCGATGATGTCGACCGTGTAAAGCGTGGCTATGAATGCATCGACCGTCACAGGCGCGTCGACGATGCGCTTGGCCTTTTTCTCAATTTCTTTGAGACCGTGTTCCAGCGCCTTGTCTTTCCCAGCCTTCGCTTTCAACTTATCGATCTTGGCGATGAGATCTTTTTGCTGCGCTTTGATCTTCTCGAACTCCGCCTTCTCCTTGTCCGTGAGCGCGCCGCCTTTCTGTTTGCGTGCGGCTTCTTTCGAAAAATCCGTGCGCAAAATGGCAAGGGCGTGACCCAGCTTCTTGCCCGCGTCGATCACAGCCTTGTTTTTCGAATCGGTCAGCTGCCAATCGACTTTCATTTGTTCTTCAGCGGTGCGCGCGTCGCTGATCGCGTCGAAGAAATCGTTGCTCTTGGCGGCGAGACCTTTCTCCGCACGTTTCAGCTCCTTCGCAATTTTTTGCGTGGCTTTCCAAAACGGCTTGTTCTTCGGCGTCTTGGGATTGAGGCCTTTGTCAGCGCGCGCCGCTTTAACCATGGCCGCGAGCGCCTTCTTCGCGTCGGCCAGCAGAGTTTTTGCATTCGCTTTTTTACCCGACGGCTTCTTTTGCAGTGCCTCCTTTTTCTGAGCGGCGATGGCGCTGTGCGGCGCAGACAATTTCCAAACGCCAAATTCGACAAGCAACAGACACATCAAAATGCGAATGAAATTTTTCATAAGGGCCGCAGAGTAAAATCAGAAGTTACTGACCGTCAATCCGTTAGTAATGGGAAAATGGCGATGTCGATCTAACGCGACGAGGCGGTTTTGCTGACAGCGGCGTCGCCAGCGGGGTGCGTCTGGGCATTCGTCGGTGCGATATACAAACCGAGCACGACGTGACAGCGCCATAGTCCTGTAGGGGAAGCAGTTTGCTTCCCAATTTATTTCGCGGTGGGAGGGACGCTAACAGCGTCCCCTACAGTTTCGATCGCAAGATCGACATCTACCGGTTTTTGACGACGTGGGTCCCGGCAAGTATGTCGTGCAAGCCGCGTTTGCGCTCCGTGAACGCGACCATGATCACGCCGACGAATAGAATCGCCATGGCAAGCAAAAGCGCCAGCCAGCGTCCCAGCGCGCGTGGAAGGGAAATCTTCCCGCCAGTGATAGCGTTCACTACTTTCAATCCGCAAATCATTTGCCCGATGGTGGCCTGCATGGACGACGACCAGAAAGCGGGCATGTAGGTAAAACAGATCAGGAGCGGGATAGGCGCGCCGAATGTCAGTGCATTGTCTCCCGGAAAGGTTTTCAAGGGGAGGAGAATAATTTCCGAAACAACGACGAGAATGAGCGAATCGATGATGTAGGCAAGCGTGCGGATCCAGAATCCGGCGTACGATGTCGATCCTGCCGTGAACGGCGTGGCAATGCTGATGGGCGCGGCGGTCGAGGAAGCGCCGCCCGGCATGATCACGCCGGTAATGCTCAAGAGGGCCCGCCAACCCGGGGAGCCTTCGAACCAGGCTTCGTCCGATGGATTCAACGTACCGGCCGCCAGCCGGTGGTTCACTTCTTCAAGTGAAAAGGGGCCAATCCGTTCCTCATCTTTTCGAACGTAGATTTGCATCGCGTCGCGATAGCTTCGTGCGGGATAAGGCGATTGGACGCGGGGAAATTGCTTTCACCCAGGCTTACAGGTGGACTATCTTCGGTTGTAACCTGCGCACATGGCGGACATCGTTGAAAAACTCACCTCAGGCGAGCCGCTGAGTGTCGATAAGCTCATTGAGTATCTGCCTGCGCTGAAAGAGGTCGCGCGCGCCCAACTGGAGAATTGGGCGAAAGGCGCAGCCGTGCTGCACCACTTCCGCAAAGGCGAAATGGTTTGTGAGGAAGGCGAGTTCGGTTCTACCGCTTACTACATTGTCTCGGGCACGGTCGACATCTTCATCAACAATCCGCTCGCCCATCTGCGGACACGGCCGCAGACCGGATTTTTCGGGCGCGGTTTTAAGCGCATGAAAAGCTTCCTTACCGACGACAACGAAGACCGCCGTGCCGAAGCGGGGCAACGCCGCTTCATCGGCATCGACGCGAGTGTCGATCTTCCCATGCATCGGCCGCTGGCGCAGCTCGGCCCGGGCGATCTTTTCGGCGAAATGACTTGTCGCACTTACCAGCCGCGCTCGGCCACCGTGCAGGCGCGCGAACCGTGTGTGATGGTGGAAATGTTGCGCGTCATTCTCGACATGCTCGTCGGCAATCGTCAGGTGTCGGAAGCGTCAAAAGCGACCTCGAAAGTGAAGATGCCTACGTTCAAGGGTACTTCGTTCAAGACTGAATTGGACAATAAATATCGGGAGCGTTCGCTTAACAATCATCTGCGCAGCGTGCCGCTCTTCGCCACGTTGAGCGAAGAATTCATTCGGCACCTGAAGGAAAACGTCGAGCTCGTTTCCTACAACCAGGGGCAGGTCATTTGCAAGGAGGGCGACGACGCGGACGCGTTTTATCTCATTCGCTCCGGCATGGTGCGCGTGTCGCAGACCATGCCGGGCGGTGAAATGGTCCGCACCTATCTGAGCCGCGGCGACTATTTCGGCGAGATCGGACTCTTGCGTGCGATCAAACGCACGGCCACGTGTTCCGCGCTCGACGCGGTCGATGTAGTGAAAATTCCGGCCGGCGAATTCAATCTCATGCTGGAAAAGTTCCCCGATGTGCGGGCGCAGCTGGAGCCGGTGGCATCAGCGCGGCTCGCCTCCGACCAACAGAAATCCATTCCGGCGGGCTTGCACCTGGATGATTTTCTCAATCAAGGATTATTTGAAGCACAGAACCTTCTCCTCATCGATCTCGACAACTGCACGCGCTGCGATGCCTGCGTGCGGGCGTGCGCGACCGCGCACGAGGGCGTCTCGCGTCTGCTGCGAGACGGTTTGCGTTACGAACATTTTCTCGTCGCGACTGCTTGTCGATCTTGCCGCGATCCGCTCTGTATGACGCAATGCCCGGTCGGTTCCATTCGCCGCAAAGAGAATCTCGAGATCATCATAGAAGACTGGTGCATTGGCTGCGGCAAATGCGCCGAGCTTTGTCCGTACGGCAACATCAACATGCATCCGCTCGAAGTCATTAAGGAAGTGAGGACTGAAGTGAAGTCGACCCAGCCAGGCGTCGCGCCAACGGTTAAAATCGAGAAGAAAAAAACCACCGCTTACAAGGCGAACACCTGCGATCTCTGCACACAACTTTCCACGCCGAGCTGCGTCTATGCCTGTCCGCACGACGCCGCCAAGCGCGTAGACCCGCAACGTTTCTTCGGGGACGCGATCCAGGCACAAGATGAACTACTCGCGAAGCAGTGGTCGCCGCAACATTACGAGACGCACCACACCCACTAGCGTGGAATTCCCAATTCCCAATTCCCAATTCCCAATTCTGGTGTGCGGACGTGCCGTGCATAACACCGGTAATTTGGGATTTGGAGCCTGGAATCTGGGATTTTGAAAAAAGATGCGCATCCTTAATCGCGCTCACGTGCCGTGGTTCGTTTTCGTTTGTGTCGCTACGGCCGCCGCGATCGTCATTTACCTGGCCAATTTTGATCCGGAGGAACTGGCCGGGATTCATCTGCCGGCGTTTCTGATTCAGAAACCGTCCGATCATGGCAGGGTCGGCGGGACGCCACTCGGTTTGATTTATGGCACGATCTCATTTGCGATTTTCATTTTCGCCGCGCTCTTGAGTTTGCGGAAAAAAATCCCGCTCTGGCGAATCGGCACCGTGCAACGCTGGTTGCGCGCACACATCTGGCTGACCCTTCTCACGATTCCACTCGTTCTTTTGCACAGCGGATTTCGGCTCGGCGGCCCGATGACGACCTTGCTCATGCTGCTCTACGCCGTCGTCATGATCAGCGGGATTTACGGTTTGATTTTGCAGCACCAAATGCCGTCGCTCATGAAAGAGCGCCTGCCGGCAGAGACGGTATTCGAACAAATTCCGCACATTCGCGCGCAACTTGCCGCGGCGGCCGTTAAGATGCGCGATTCATTCAAGCCCACGCCGCCGGTTAAGACCGATACTGGCGCGCCGGCGTCGAGCGCTGCGGCCAAAGCCGTCACCGCGGGTTCAACTCCAATGGCTTCGACGGCCGCGGAATTGAGCACGCCGACGGCGCGCGCGAAAACTGTTGTTGGATCGACCATCACGGCCGCGCCTGTCACGGAACAGCACTCTGCGGCAAACGCTGCGGCAGCGCCCGTGAAACCCGCCCAAACCATTGCAAGTCCAACGCCCGAAGCTGCAACACCTTCCGAAGCCCGTCTTACTCCGTCGCCTCCAATGAAACCGGGCGAAACCATCGGCACTCCCACGGCCCGAGTTCCGGAAGGCGCGCCCGTTCCAACCGGAACCGAAAGCGCGGCAGTCAAATCGCCGACCGACAAAACAGAATCTACGGTGGTCGCGCCGCCGCCCACTCCGGTTCCTCCGGCAGCGCCACCTCCCGCGGCGAAACCCGTCGTGCCGGTTGCACCAAAACCGGCCGTGTCTCCGGCCGCGGCACTCGATCCAGCATCTGAAGCCGCGCTCGTAGAATTCTTAGATCGACAAGTTATTCCGTACTTGTCAGCGAGACGCGGCGATGGATACCGCCTTGGCAATACGCGCTTTTCCGAAGACACGTTTCGTTTTGTGCGACTTCGAATCGCGCAAGCCTATCGCGTGCGCGTGGATGAAATCCAGGCGTGGTGCGACGAGCGGCGCATGCTCGATTTGCAAACCAAAATGCAACACTGGCTGCACGGCTGGCTCTTCGTGCACGTGCCGTTCTCGTTTTTGCTGCTGATGCTCACGGCGTGGCACGCGTTCGTGACGCTCTTTTATTATTGAGCGCACATGGCGACCCCGTCCAGAACGCAAAAACAGATCGCCGAGCGCTACAAAGGAAATCTCGGTTATTACAAAAAGGTTCATCCGTGGCGTCGCGCGCGTCGTCTGATTACGGCCAGTTTTATCGTCGGCGGCATAGTCGCAATCTGGATTTATCAGACGCGCGGCCGCGAAACTTTTTTTAGCGCGGGCAAACTTTCCGCGCAACACGCCGGCTTCGGAGACAATTGCGCGAGCTGTCACGACAAAGCGCTCATGACGGACGGACTGCTCACACCAAAAAAATTTCGCGCCATTGTGAAGGAACGGTTCCGCAACGGGATTCCATTCGAATCGATCGATCAAAAGTGCCAGACCTGTCACACCCAGCATGCTTTTCACGAGCCAAACATCGTGCAAAACCGCTCGTGCTCGGCCTGCCATCAGGAACATCAAGGACCTGGTCCCATGAAATTGGTGGCAAGCTCCAATTGCGCCTCTTGCCACAACAATCGCGCCGCCATGGATCTCGCCGCGCAAAAAGGAAAGCAATTCAACTGGGCGAATTTCAATCGACATCCTCAGCCGGTCCAGCGTGTCGTGTTTGAATTGCCACGGCCCCCCCGCGGATACACCCAGGTTTTTTCGTCATTCTGGGATGGACATCCGGAGTTCCAAATCAATAACGCCAAGCCGCGCGACCCCGATGTGCTCCGCTTCAATCATCAGCGCCATTTCGCGAACGACATCCCGCTCGTCAATGGCCAGAAGCTGGACTGCAATTATTGTCACAAACCTGACACGGAAGGCCGCTTCATGCAGCGCATCAGCTTCGCCGCGAATTGCCAGGCGTGTCATTCATTGCAGTTCGATCCGAAAAATCCGGAGCTGACTTTGCCGCACGGCAACGCCACCGCGGTGCGCGGATTCCTCCGCTCCCTGCCCACTCAATATGCGGACCTCGCTGTCAAAAAAGGAATCACCCGGCCAAGCGAAATCCAAAGTTTCGTCGGCAAACAAATGGCGCAGCTGCGCGAACGCGTTCGTTCCGGGGAAGATTTCGAGCGGCAAATTTTCTTCACGGCGGACCCGTATAAACCGCAGCGCACGGGCGATCCGCGCGCGCGCGGCTCATTTTACGGCTGCGCGTTTTGTCATGAAGTGAAAGCGGAGGCAAATACCGCGCCCGCCATCACGAGACCGATTCTGGTCGATCGCTGGATGGTGCGATCGGATTTTGATCACGCCAAGCACATGAGCGTGAAGTGTGATGATTGCCATCATGCCATGCAAAGCCGGGAAACTTCCGATGTGCTCATGCCGGCGAAAGCGAATTGCGTTGGCTGCCACAGCCCGCAAGGAAAAGTCGTGGCCGAATGCATTACTTGTCACACCTATCATGCGCCACCGCAGACAGCGACTTCGAAACAGTCCGCGAGCCCCGATCATTTCGGAGTTGTCGATGTTGGGTCCTCGAGCGGAAGTCCGGTGAAACAAATGCTGCTTGGCGGCGCAACATCTACTTCTCAGCCGCCGCCATCTTTTCATTGAGCCATGTCTGCGAAAAGTGGACGTGCTTTATCGCGCGACGGCGATTGTGCGAATAGGTCACGTGATAACTTCCATCCGCTGCGCGGATGATCGCCGGATAGGAAAATGAGCCGCCGCCGGTAGGAGAGTACTCGAAGTTCCAAATCTTTTTGAAATCGCGTCCGTTCTCCGAGTAAGCGAGACTGAGTGGATTGCGGCCCTTCTTACTGTCGTTGTAAACCAGCAGCGTTTTCCCGTCGTCAGTTTGCACCGCATCGATCGCCGCGTTCGGGTTGGGCAGATTCAACCGCTCCGCCGTGGACCATTTCCGGTCCGTCGCGTTGCAGTGAGAAAACATCAAGCTCTGCCATTTTGGATCGCGCAGGTAAGCAACTAATTCAGTTTCACTGCGACGAACTAATGCCGGTTGTATGTTTTCGGGACCCGGAATGTTCTCGAATGTTTTGCTCGCAATGGTCCCGCGAGAAACCGTCACTGTGCAGGTGTAACCGTACTTAGGCCAAAACTCCTTGTAGAGCGGGATAGCAAATTTGTGCGGAGATAATTGCAACGGCTTGTTGCGGGAAAGATTGCCAAACGACCCGACCAGGCTTTTCGCGCCTGACCAGGTGCGACCCGCATCCATTGAGGTTTTGTAGTCGACTCGCGCGAAAGTCCAGCCCCCCATCGGCGGGGCGGCGTAGAAGAGCCAGACCACGCCTTCATCATCGAGAAAGAGCGCGCAGTTCCCGAATGTCTTGGTGCGCATCCAACTGCCTTCCGTCCGTTCGCCGCCGGCCGCGACCACCGCTGGCGCAGTCCACATTTTGGTCGCGGGATCGAACCGGCTCGAGAAAATCTTTACGTCCGGAGCGCATTCGTCGCTTCCGGCACACCAGCAGCAAAGCAAACTGTGATCGCCCAGCTCCACGATCGACGAACCATGATTGACCTTAAACAGGTCCGGCGTGACGACCAGGTTCTCTTCGTAGTCCGCCGGAGTTACCCCGCACGAAAGCCGCGCGGAAAGAACGATAAGCAAGTATGTCAAGATTCGTCTTTGCAAAACGTGAGGAAAAGAAAACGTTCAACGCTCAACGCTCAACGTCCAACGTTGAAATGAAGATGAGCACAAATACGGAAACCCCCGCCGCGCTTGGCTATCGGATGCCCGCCGAATGGGAACCGCATGCTGCCACCTGGCTTTCCTGGCCCCGACGGGAGGGAATCAGTTTCCCGGGATCGTTCGATCGCGTCTTGCCGGCTTTGCGCGCGATGGTTGAAG
>JBEEGY010000338.1:0-8076 GCA_041167145.1 Verrucomicrobiota bacterium | reverse complement strand
GGTAAGTCCCAACAGCGGGTGGAAAAACAGCGGATCGATTATCTCGATCAGCGCTACCGCAAACACTGGTTACTCTTTCAGCAACTGGACTGGCACCGGTACCGGCTCTTACTCCGGAACGAACAATCCAGTGTCGATCACCGCGAGCAGCCCAGTCACCGAGGCTGCCGCTTTTACTCAGAATCCCTCGGCGACTCCATAAGGCGTCGCCGAATGAATTAAAGGCCTCCACCACGATCGTCCTAGTCTTAGCAATGCGATGACGCATCTTGTGCGGCGCGCGATGATGTAGGGCGCTTCTGTGAACCCCCAAAGCATTCGGGACTGACACAGACGCCCTAAAAACGGAAAATTCTGGCGCGAGGATTCTTTAGCTTCCGTTTGCCGACCTCGCGCCGGACGTGGTCGGTTTTTTGCGTCGCCGCAGACGCAACCAGTTGTTCCAGGTCTTTTTCATGCTGTCGCGCGGAGTGAGATAGCGCTGGTTGAGCTCGTTGCTCTTGAGGAGTTGGGCGAGGATTCCTTTCACCGACAAATCGTTCGTGTTCAAAATGGTATAAGCAGTGCCGACGGCCGCAGCATGGTGCGCGTCACTCGCCGCGGTCATGGGGAGGCCGCGTTCCTGGGCGTATTTGAAGGCGTAGCGATTGTATCGACGCAGAGTGGTGGCGGCGTTGAAAACTTCGATGGCATCGATAGGCAGGGTTTCGAGTACCGAAAAACGGATGCCGGCGCGGAACAAATCATAGGGGTGCGGAGGAATGGCGATGCCGCCAGCCGCATGAATCAAGTCGCAGACTTCGCGTGCCGGTTTGCCCTTTAGGTAAGGAAGCGTCGCTCCGATGCAAAGTAGATGACCTTCCGCGGTCGTCACTTCGACTCCCGGAATGATGAGGAAATCATCGACCGGTTTTCCATCTTCCCGCATCAGGCCCTTCTCCAAAAGATACGTTACGGCTTCAGAAGTGTTGTGATCGGTGATGGCGAAGCCGTGCAGACCTTTTGCGCGCGCCGCCGTAATCAAATCCTCCGGACTGGAAACGCCGTCACCAGAAAAGAACGAATGCGTGTGCAGATCGATGTTGAACGGCATTTCGAAGGTTCCGGGGGTTAAACCAATTCTTCCTCAAGAATGTTCGGCGCCGCTGCCTCGCCGTGGCGGTGAAACTGCAAATCGTAGAGCCGGCGATAGTGTCCGGATTTATCCAGAAGCTCCGCATGCGTTCCAACTTCCGTGATCATTCCGTGGTCCATCACCACAATTTGATCCGCCGACAATATCGTCGACAAGCGATGGGCAATAGCAATGACAGTGCGACCGGCCGCGAGGCGTTCGAGGGCGCGTTGAATTTGCTTTTCCGATTCGGAATCGAGGGCGGAAGTTGCTTCGTCTAAAAGGAGAATCGGCGCATTTTTCAGCAGAGCACGAGCGATGGCCAGGCGTTGTTGTTGGCCGCCGGAAAGCAGGCAGCCTTTGTCACCCACGATTGTCTCGTAACCCTGCGGCTGTGCCATGATGAAGTCGTGGGCAAAAGCGGTTCGCGCGGCCATATAAACTTCTTCCGGCAAAGCATCGAGACGTCCGAACTGAATGTTGTTGAAGATGGTATCGTGAAACAAAAACGTGTCTTGCGTGACCAGGCCGATCTGTTCGCGCAAAGATTTTTGCGTGAGCATGCGAAGATCGCGGCCATCGACCCTGATCGTTCCCGACGTTGGATCGTAGAAACGCAGGATGAGTGAAAGCATGGTCGACTTGCCACCGCCACTCGGACCAACGAGCGCATAACTTTTGCCTGACTCGATTCGCAGGTTGATGTCTTTGACTGCGTCCGAGCTGCCTGCGGCATAGCGAAATGACACATGCTGAAATTCGATTTCTCCTTTTGAGGAGGGCAGCTCGATCGCATTGGGCGCGTCTTCCACCGACGGCAGCGAATCGAGAATGCGAAATATTTCCGTAGTCGACTGAACCGATCGCTGCATCACGATATGCAGTTTGCTCAGGGTCTTGGCCGGATCGTAGAGCATGAAAATTCCGGCGATGAGGCCGAAAAACTGGCCGGCGCTGAGATTGGTCGCGTAAACATAGGAGAACGCGAGCCCAATTCCGGCAGCGGCAATAAGTTCAACGATCGGGCCGGTCGCTTCCATGGCGCGAATGGTTTTCATCGCGTTCGTAAACTGCAATTGATTGCTTCGCCGGAAGGTTTTTTCCTGATGCTCTTCTCGCGTGAACGATTTGATGACCCGGATGCCGGCGAAACTTTCGTGCATCGTTACCACCATCTGTCCCATTTCTTCCTGTTCATGCTGAACGGCTTTGCGCGCGCGCCGGCCGTAAACCCGAATCGGCAACACGCATATGGGGAAAAGAACAAGGGTTACGAGCGTGAACTTCCAGTCCATCCAAAGCAGAACCGAGATGGCTCCCACGATGGTCACCGGCTGTTTGAAAAGATCGCTGCTCACGCTGGTCAAGGCTGCCTGCATGCCGCGCGTATCGTTTGTGACACGTGAAATAAGGAAGCCGGCTTGCATCTTGTTAAAGAAATCCATGGAATGCCGGACGATTTTGCTGAATAGCTCGGAGCGAATATCGCTTACGACTTTGTTGCTCACCCAATTCATGTAGTAGGCGCTTCCGTAGGAAAAGATGCCCCGCGCCAGCATGATTGCGGGAATGGCGAGACAGATCGCCATGATGGAATTGAGTTGTGGGCCAACGTTGAAAATCTCGCGGTGCAGTCGCCCGGCATTTGGGTTGGGAGCTCCGTTAGGGAAAATGGCGCCCGTGACTTTCGCAATGGCCAGCGGAAACACCATGCCGTTCACCAATCCGAACCCAAACCCAAAGGCGAGGCCGAGAACAAAACGCCATCGGTACGGCCGGACATAGCTGTAGAGGCGGCGATAGGGACCCCACGCTGTACGAAGGATTTCCCAAAATCGCGGCTTGCGTCTGGCCGCTGGTTCGTTGCTCATGAAACTTGGGCTGCCGGAGCCGACAGCAGCGCATTCATAGCATCGATCACCGCTTCCGTCGAGATGTCGTTCATGGAAAAGCGGGGCTGCTTCGGCCAGAATTCAACCAGTGGAGATGTCGATCTTCCCTGCAGGATCAAGGCCGGGCTTTCCCGCGGGCGCCAATGAAACGGATTGGTCGGCCCGAAAAGAACCACTTGCGGGGTGCGTGTGGCCGCAGCCAGGTGCATCGGCGCGCTGTCCACCGTCATAATCATTTGGGCCTGTTCGATCAGCGCGCTCAATGTAAGCAAATCGATCTGGCCGCTAAGATCGACAATCGAGCGTGTCGCCGTGTCGCTTGGCGAAGCGCCACGCACGCTTGACAGGCGATCTTTGATTTCCGCGACATGTCGTTGTTCGAGCGCGGAGTTGCCGCTCGTGAGCACAGTTTTCAATTTCAGAACCGAACGCGCATGTTCGATCACGTCGGCCCAACGTTGCGCGTCCCAAAATTTTTCGGCGCGCGCCGAACCGGGATGAAAAATTACGAATCCATTATCGATCCCAGCTTGGCGCAACAATAAACCGGCGGCTTCGCGCGCGGAACGGGGCAAATCCAATCTAACTTCAGGAGAAACGTTGCGAATGCCGAGCGGTTCGATCAATGACAAGTGAAAATCGACCGTGTGCATATCGCCCACGCGGTCGGGCACAAACTCATTGTAGGCTAGCCCTCGCCTTTTCGATTGAACTCTTATCCAGTTCGACGCGATGCGTTTTTGGGCCCGGGAAAGACAGGTCAGCAACGCCGAGCGATCGTTTCCGGTGAAATCGATGCAGTATTCGAACTGGTCCCGAAATATCGTCCGGAAAATTTTCAGGTCGCTCCATTTGCGTTGCACGACAAGCGACCGGTCGATGCCGGTGATGGCGGGCAAGAGCGGAGCGCCGTCCCGCGAGACGATCAATGTCAAATTTGCGCCCGGGAATTTTTCTCGCAGCGCAGCAATTACTGGCGTGGTCAAAATCAAATCGCCGATGCGCTTGACCTGAAGGAGGAGAATATTCATGAGAATCGCTCGCGGACGGCCAAGATCGAAACCGAGCACATCAAATCGCGTCGTATGGCATTCTCTGCATGACGACTTCGTAGGCGTGGAGTAAGCGCGAGCGACAATGGTCCCAGGTGAAGTTTTCCACCACCCGCCGCCGAGCTGCAATGCTCATTCGCTCCACCGTTTCCGGATGATTGTATAAATCCAAAATCGCAGTCATCACTGCTTCGACATTTCCCGGCGGAACGATCATACCTTCGACACCGTCGTTCACGACGTCCCCTGATTCCCGTGTCGTGATTATGGGCAGGCCGCACGCCGCGGCTTCGTTAACCGTTTTGGCGTTTCCTTCGAGCTGCGAAGGAAAAATGTAGATTGTCCCCTGGCTAAGGTATTTTTCTACGTCGCGCTTGAATCCCATCACTTTGATGTTGTCGCGCCAAAACTTTTCAAGATAGGGCTTCGCTTCGTCGTGCACGGAGCCAACCAACCATAGCTCGGCCTCTTTCAAATTGAGCCGATGCCACGCTTCCAGCACAACGTGAATTCCTTTCCGCTCGATTAATGCCCCCGAAAAAATCGCCCGGAATATCGGGGGACGGGCGCCGGGTTTGAAACGCTCCACGTCCACTCCATTCGGCAGATAGAAAAGTTTCTCTTCCGCGAATCCCTGGACCCGAAAAGACTCCGCCGCCTTCCGCGAAAATACGAGAAGCAGATCCGCCAGTTCGTATTCCTCTAGGATCTGATTGCGGTCGACGATCAGATTGTCTTTCCAGTGCCGGCCGGGAGACTGCGAAACTTGCGGGCGGCGCTGATTTCCGCCGTCGCGGTGCCATGTCGGGATTTCAAGGACCGATGGGATGCCGCCTTTCTTCGCCACGCGGAGTGAGCGCAAACTATCTCCCGACCAGGTGTGAAAAAAATCGTAGTGCCCGGTCGCGAGATGCCGCGACGCGATCCAATCGACGTATTTCTTCTTTGCCCCGTAATAGTAGGGCCGTTCGAGAAATGAAATCAGACGCACGGGATGAAACCGCAGAGAGTAAACAAGGGCGGCGGGAATCTCTTCTTGGCGGTTGTCGTATCCGATGACCTTGCCGAGAAACCCACTGCGGTAGGCGGCGAGCGACTTTTCCAGCGCCTCAACATCGAGTCCAGTTCCGCCGATGCGAGCCGATGTTGAATAGAGCAAACTCCTGGGCAGTCGTCCGGCTACTGTCGCCGCGGAATTTGGCGGCGGCGGAGCGTTTAAAGTTTCGCCCAACATCGAGTTACAACTATTCTAACCGAAAGCTGGCAAGTAAAGAGTAACTCAATTGCGATGCTGAGGTAAGATCGACAATTACTTTGTCCGGGGCGCTCGTTTCAGAGCCCGCCTACATCCTCGATTGCGTTCATCCATTTTTTGAGATGCATCTCCCAGGTAAGATTGAGCACAGTGTCGCGCGCCGCCAGACCAAGGCGCCGTTTGACGGAGTCGTCGGCTGAGAGGGCACGCCGCACTACCGCCAAGACGCTGGCCGGATCGCGTGGCTGGGGTAACACAAAACCATTTTCACCCTCGCGCACGAATTCCACGGCTCCGTCATGGCTCGAGATCAATCCCGGCAATGCCGAAGCCATGCTTTGAAGCACCGTGTTTGCACATGCGTCGTAAAGAGTTGGGTGAACAAACCAATCGGCGCCACGGAACAAGCGGGCAAGATCCACGTTGCTCGGGAAGTAATGGATTTTGGATCTTAGACCTCGGTCGTCGATCTTGCGCGAATGCGTTTTGCCGAGTGGTCTGCCCGCGATCCACAAGTCGGCATTCACCTCGCGCCAGATCTCGAGAAGTATATCGAGCCCTTTTCGGCGATGATCCAGTGAAGCGAAGAGGAACGCAGGCCGCGCGGGGTCGCCGCCAAAGCTCGAACAAATCTCCCCCTTCACTGCGGCGCGGTCATCGGCCGGATAAAAACGCGAGACATCCACGGCCGTGTGGATTATGCGCAGGCGATCCGGCGCAATCCCATACTCCTGTTGGATCTCGCGGCCGGTCTGCGCCGAATTAACGACAAAAAGTTTCGTGCTGCCCGACGTGTAAAGTCGCTCTTCCAAATGGAGTTCGAGCAAATTTTTCGGCCCCCATCGTTTCCAAGGTGGCAGTATTCGGGAATAAATCCGGTGGCACCCACCACTGGCGCGATGCAAATCATGCGTGGTCGTGCGTCCGAAACCTATGGTTACATCTACCGGCAGCTGGGGCGCAATCTGTGAAGCGGCACGTTCAAATTTCCACTGACGAAGCCATGCCGGGGCGCGCGGCAGATTAACGCGGTGAATGGTGGCCTCGAAGCGCGATTCGATCTGGGGGGCGACCTCGCCCGTGACGAGGTGTAACTCGTGCCCGGCCTCGCGCAGCCGCGCGGCAAACTCAAAGAGATAACTCTCAAGTCCGCCCCTGACGACGAACTGATGAAAAATCAGGCCGAGACGCATCAGCTTTCGTCAGGTCTACGGCAGCTTATGGGCGAATCGCACGGGATATTTTTTTCGCGCAACTCGTCTTCGTACTGCCGGCTATGTCTCACGAACGTTGAAAAAGCAGTCGCCACTGCGATCCAGAGACCTGGGTAACCATCGAGAAATCCGCGGCGCAATATGTATGCCCGAAAAAAACGCCACAGTGGGCGCACTACGTTTTGCAGAAGCGACCATCGCGCGCCGCGTTGATTCTGCCGTTGGAGAAAAACGTCGGAGTAAACGTTTATTTTCTCAATGTAACGGTTCATGACGGGAAAGGAGTTGTGCTCCAAGTCGCCAGCGAGAAGCATGGTTGGACCCTTCATGTCGATCTTGTCGTGCTCGGGGCTTCCACCCCAGCGCGCTTTTTCACGGCGCACGAGACGCAGCTTGCGATCGGGATACCAATCACCATGTGTGATCCAGCGTCCGAGGAACCAGACTTTGCGATTACACCACGCGCCGTCGAATCTCTCCGACAAACCATCACGAAAAAACGACGCAATGCTGGCCCGCAATTCGGCCGAGAGCGATTCGTCGCAATCGAGAGCCATGACCCAGGGCTGGGTACAATTTGAAAGCGCAACTTGTTTCTGGTCGCGATGTCCGAGCCAATCCTGATGAATTATTCTTGCCCCAAAGGGCTCCGCCATTTCCCGCGTTCGATCGTCGGAGCCGGCATCTACCACGACGATTTCCTCGGCCAGGGCCGTCGCGCTTTCCAGACAACGCGCGATATTGCGTTCTTCATTGTGCGCAACAATTGAGATCGAGATCGGGAACGGCATTCGTCAGGTCTTTTTTTCCATGATGAAGTTATTGCAGTAATCCGGGGAATCCCAATAGCGATCTCCCGTTCTGCGTTGATGAACGTCTTCGCGAAACTCCGAGATCGGCCGCAAACGTCCACCGCACACAAACCAGCCATCATAACCTTTTTCGCGAACGAAATTCAGCACCGTCGCGACGTTGCCGCCCGCGAGGTGACGCGACTCGCATTCAAAAACGAGGAGCGGCGCATGTTCACGTAATATGCGCTGCGCCCCTCGGAGCACAGCGAGCTCATGTCCTTCGACATCGATCTTGATTGCGCCGATTCGCCCGGCCTCATTTTCGAAATACTGATCCAGCGAAACAACCGGAACCTGAACGCTTCGACATGGCTCGCGTGTCTCGACCGTCTTTTCCAAGGAAGCGCCGGGAGAATCTTCCTTGGCGGGAATGAAGAGCGGCTTTTCCCCGTTGGCCTCGGACACAGCTGCGGCGTTGACCGTGACATTCGCCAGCCCGCATGCCGCGCAAGCTTTCCTGAGATATTCGGCCAGCCGGATCTGCGGCTCGAAGGCAACGACTCTCCCGGCGTAAACGGCCCGGCTTAACCAACGCAGATAACTTCCCTTGTTGGCCCCTACGTCAACCGCCGTATCTGAGGGAGCTAGTTTCCGGAGAAGCGCTGCGATCTCGCAACGTTGATCGCGATATCGCGCTTTCCATCCCCGATAAATGAATCTGAGCCTCGACCACACGCTCACGACATCTCCTATAG
>JBEEGY010000337.1:0-5714 GCA_041167145.1 Verrucomicrobiota bacterium | reverse complement strand
GCCGGCCCTTGAAATCGGAGATGCCGGCCAAACCGTCCTCGTTCCAGCGGTAGGCGCGCGAACGCGCATGATCGTGCGGAAAATAGTTCCAGGCATCACCCTTAGCGCTGTAATCTTCGCGCACCGTCCCCCAGGCGCGCTCGGCCAGGTAGGGCCCCCACAGGTGCCACGGTTCATCGGGCGCATTGTTTTCCTGCAGACGGATTTGCTCGGCGTTCATGCGGATTTAATCCTGAAATAAGCGGCGACTCTCTGTCGAACACGAAGTTATCATCTTGGCGTAACGGCGACTGACACAGTCGCCCTGCAATTATTAGGCAGCTGCTAAACCAAACATCAAACATCGCACATTAAACATTCCCTCACTCCCATTCGATCGTGCTCGGTGGTTTGCTTGAGATGTCGTAGACGACACGGTTGACGCCTTTGACTTCGTTGCTGATGCGGCTGGAAATGCGGGCGAGCAATTCGTACGGCACCCGCACCCAATCCGCGGTCATGCCATCCTGACTTTCTACGATGCGGAGCGCGATCGTGTTTTCGTAGGTGCGCTGGTCGCCCATGACGCCGACCGATTGCACGGGAAGGAGGACGGCGAACGATTGCCAGACTTTGTAATACCAATCGGCTGATTCCATTTCGCTTTGCACGATCGTGTCGGCTGCGCGCAAGATCGACAATCGCTCCGGCGTGACTTCGCCGAGGACGCGCACGGCGAGCCCCGGCCCCGGGAATGGCTGGCGGTAAACAATTTCCTTGGGCAAGCCGAGCTGCAGCCCTACCTGGCGCACTTCGTCTTTGAAAAGCTGGCGCAATGGTTCGACGAGCTTGAAATGCATTTTCTCCGGCAAACCGCCAACGTTGTGATGTGTCTTGATTACTTCCGCGGGATTCCCGCCGATGGAAATGCTCTCGATTACGTCGGGATAGAGCGTTCCCTGGGCGAGAAAGCGGTAGCCGCTATGTTTGTCGGCGCCGTTTTTTCGATCTTCCGCGAGAAGTTCCTCGGTGGCGTGTTGAAATACTTTGATGAAGTCGTTGCCGATGATCTTGCGTTTCCTTTCCGGCTCGGTCACGCCGTGCAGCTTGGAAAGAAATCTTTCGGAGGCATCAACGTATTTAAGACGGACACGAAAGTTTTCGCCGAAGACGCGCTGCACCACTTCTTCTTCGCGGTCGCGCAGCAAACCGTTGTTCACGAAAATGCAGGTAAGCTGGTCGCCAATCGCCTTATGCAAAAGCGCGGCCACCACGGATGAATCGACGCCGCCACTCAGACCGAGCACAACCTTCGCGTTGCCAACTTGTTTCTTGACCCGGTTGCACGCTCCCTCGATGAACGAGCCCATCGTCCAATCCATCGCGCAATGGCAAATGTGATAGACGAAGTTCTGCAAGATCTCCTTGCCGCGCGGTGTGTGCGCGACTTCGGGATGAAATTGCAGGCCGTAGAGCTTTCGCTGCGGATCTTCGACGGCGGCGAAGTTTGAACTTTCCGTTTGACCGGCGGCGCGAAAACCTTTCGGCAGCGCGGTCACTTCATCGCCGTGACTGTTCCAAACATCGAGTTGCGCGCCCAAGCCGTCGAACAACTGCGAACCGTTTGTCACTTTCAACATGCCCGGCCCAAACTCGCGTCGTCCGCTAAATTCGACCTGGCCGCCGAGATGATGCGCCATTTGCATAAGGCCGTAGCAAATGCCGAGGACTGGAATGCCAAGCCCGAAAATTTTCGGATCGATTTGCGGCGCGTTTTTTTCGTAAACGCTGGCCGGTCCACCCGAAAGGATGATGCCGTTCGAGGCAAGATCGACAATTTCTTTCGCGGAAATGTTGAAGGGCACGATTTCGGAATAAACCTGCAACTCGCGGATGCGTCGGGCGATGACTTGCGTGTACTGCGAACCGAAATCGAGAATGAGGATTTTGGAATGGGCGGGAGGAGCGGCGGTCTTCACGGTCAGGGATGAGTCTGCGGGACGCCGTGCTCGGCTGCTTGATCGTCATCGGTGCGATTCATCGGACCGAGTTTACCCTGCCCGGTCACGCCGCGTTCGAGCTGGTCGCTCACCTCGCCAGGGGTTCGTTGTTCGAGGGGATCAGCGCAACTGCCCGCCATCAGCGCACATCCGAGAAGGATCGGGATCGACAGGGGCTTCATCTGCTTATTTTAGGAAATGAGCGAGCCAATGCAAGAGAGTTACATCGTGGAAGGGTTGAAGCGTTGTGAATTACGGCTCTTTCGCTTTAACGTTTAACGCTTCACACCCTTCAACGCACCATGATCGAGCCGGAACTTTTGCTGCAAGGTTATCGGCTCGGCGTTTTTCCCATGGCCATGGAAGACGATTCCATCGCCTGGTTCTCGCCCGATCCGCGCGGGATTATTCCGCTGGATCGTTTTCATGTCCCGCACGATCTGCGACGCGTGCAGCGCAAAAAAGTATTTGAAATCAAGATCGATAATCACTTTGGCGAAGTGATTCGCGCCTGCGCCAAACGCAAAGACACATGGATCAACCGCGAGATCATCCAGAGTTACGAACGGTTGCACAAACTTGGTTACGCGCATTCGGTTGAAGCCTGGAGAGAAGGCAAACTGGCCGGTGGCCTTTATGGGGTCGCCATAGGCGGCGCGTTTTTTGGCGAATCAATGTTTCATCGAGAACGGGACGCGTCGAAAATTGCACTGGCGGCGTTGGCCGAGCGGTTGCGCGCGAAGAAATTTGTCTTGCTCGACACGCAATGGATCACGCCGCATCTGGCACAATTCGGAGCGATCGAGATTTCACGCGAGCAATATTTACAGACCCTGACCCGCGCAGTGGAGTTATTGCGAGAATTTGTCTAGTCGCGCCAGTGTGCCGCGAGCGAAGCAACGGCAGATAATAGTGAGAGATTCCTCGACTTCGCTCGGAATGACAAAGATCGACACGCAATGGATCACGCTGCAGCTGGCACAATTCGGGGCGATTGAAATTTCACGCGAGCAATACTTGCGGACCCTCACTGGCGCAGTGGAGTTGTCGCGAAAGTTCTGATTTTATCAGCGGCGCTCCAGGAGCGCCTTTTGTTTAGCTTTGGCAGGCATTAGCAGCCTTTCGCTTGCCCGCGTCCCTGAATCTTGCATAGTGAGCAGCCCGCTTCCCGAAACGTGGCCAGGATCGACAAGTAGTAACGGCTGGGTAGCTCAGTTGGTAGAGCAGCGGACTGAAAATCCGCGTGTCGGCGGTTCAATTCCGCCCCCAGCCACCTTCTTGAAAAAGATCGTATTCTTGCGCCGGTTGGTGTGTTGGGGCTATTGAAAAACCATGCCGATGTCCCTGAAAGCAACCACCTTCGCGTTTCTCGTCTCGTTCGCACTTTTGTGCACTCCCGAAACGGGAATTTGCGCCAAACCGGATTCGAAAATCGTCGTCCGGATAGATGATGTTAGCGCGACGAGGAAAGGCGGAGGACTCGTTATTCACGTTGTCGGAATGGGGAGAACGCCGGCCAAGCTCGGAGGGCACGGCCAACTTCTGCGGCGCAAGCAGAGCCAGCAATCGAACAAAGACGGGTTGTTGGAATACGATCTTTATTTCACTCCGCCCCCAAATTATTCGGGATACACGCTCAAGCCCGTCAAGGCCTCTCTCAACGAATCTTCCGTTCCGCCAGACGTGAAAGGGGTGCGGATTTACGCGGAGTTGAACGAGATGAACGCGATGCTGCCGGAGCCGAAGAGGCAAAAACGAGCGCCCAAGAAGGAAGAAACAATACAGGAGAAAAAAGAGCCGGCGCCCAAGAAGGAAGAGTCGCTGCCCAAGAAAGAACAACCGGCACCTAGGAAAAAGGAGCCGGCCGTGACGACGGAAAGAGCGGCGCCAAGAAAGGAAGAAGCGGCGCCGAAGAAGGAAGCGAACGAGGAAAAGAAAAAGAGCCGGTCGTGGAGTTGGAACCCATTCCATCGCAAGCCAGCTGCTGCGCCACAAGCGAGCACGCCGCCGCCGGAGCCGAAGAAGCCAGGAGCAACGCCCAAGAAAGAAGAAGTAACCCGGGAGAAGAAAGAGTCGGAGCCGAAAAAAGAAGAAGCATCGAAAAAGGAAGAACAAGTAACCAAGAAAGAAGAAACGGCTCCCAAAAAAGAAGAAACGAAGAAAAAGAGTCGGTGGCGGGTTTGGAATCCGTTCCGTCGCAAGGCGGCCGAGCCCGAGCAATAGAGTTGGATTCTCAGGCGCAGATGCCGTCCGAAGAAGAAATGATGAATCGTAAGCGGCTTACGATGCGTGCCTGGACAAATCGGCGAGCGATGCGCTTGCCCGACAACTATTCCGTGCGCAAGGCGCGCATCGGATTGATGCGCGTGGCGCGGCGCGCCGGCAACCAGGTTGCGACGAGTGCGGCTGCCGCTAGCAACAGAGGCGCGGCGGTAAATGCGATTGGATCGAGGGCACCGACCTGATACAGAATCCCGCTCAGGATTCTGCCCGTGGCCACGGCAAGCAACAGGCCGAGCGCGACGCCGCAGAGCAGCATGATCGAGCCTTCGCGCATGATCATGCGCAAAACCATTCCGGGTTGGGCGCCGAGCGCCATGCGAATACCAATCTCGCGCGTCCGCCTCGCCACGGAATACGCTTTCACACCGTAAAGTCCGACGACGGCGAGTCCGAGCGCGAGCGCGCCGAAGATCGAGAACATGGCCGCGCCAGCGCGCACAACCCAGAGCTGCAAATTGGCATCAAGATGCTGCCCGAAAGTCTTGAGCGAGATGATCGGGATGGATGCATCAACGTCTCGCACGGTCCGGCGTAATAGATCGGCTGTGATCGCTTCCTGGCCTGGCGGTAAGGAATGGAATCTAATAAAGAAGGAGATGTTGCTTTGGAATCCGCGCGCAAAGGGAAGATAAATTGCTCCCGGCGGATCCTGGTTAAAGAGCGCATGACGTGTCGTCGGCACAATGCCCACAATTTCGATCGTTTCGCCTGGTTTAACTTCTCCGCTGAGATCGTTGCTCATTCCCATGGTCGAGTCGCCGCCGCCTTTCGCGCGCGGTGCGTTGTCGCCAGCGAATTGAATGCGTTGTCCAAGCGCGCCGCCTTCCGGCCAAAGTTTTTTCGCCAGCGCGTCGTCGATGATCGCGATCAGCGGACCAGCCGATTGCGTCGCTTCCGCTTCGGTAAAAGCGCGCCCCTGCACGACCGGCAATCCGACCGTGGTGAAATAATCCGCTCCTACGCCGTTCCAATCGGCGTTAAAGGCCAGCCCTTCCGCGGCCGTGGCGGGCTTCGCATCGGCGGCAGGTTGCAGTCCGGCGCGCTGGACGTTTTTACTCAAAGAAATCATTCCAAATGGAACTGTCGCGCTGATACTGGCGTGCTCGACTCCGGGTAGTGACGTCAGTCGTTCGCTTAGATTGCGATAAAGTTCCTGCGCGCGCTTCGGTTCGTAGCCGGCCAGGCTCGCGTCCGTTTCCAAAATGAAACTCGCGCCCGGCTTTAGTCCGGTATCGACCGTGGCCGCTTTGTTGGCGCCGCGAATGAAAAGCGCGGCCGCAGTCAACAACATGAGAGAGAACGCGATTTGCATGACTACCAACGGATGGCGCGGCAAAAATTTCCAGCGACGGCGCACCACATCTTCGCCCGCTTGTTGTTTCAAATCGCCGACCACCGAACTGCGCGAAAGCTTTAGCGCCGGTCCAAGCCCGAAAGCAAGCGTGCCGAGCA
>JBEEGY010000336.1:0-2957 GCA_041167145.1 Verrucomicrobiota bacterium | reverse complement strand
AGAGCGAACGGGCCGCCACCGTCGCCGACACGCTCGATCGCTTTCAGATCGTCGGAAAAAAAGATCTCTATCCGCGGCAACTCTCCGGCGGGCAGCAGCAGCTGGTGGGCGTGGCGCGCGCCATTATTTCGAACCCGAAGCTGATCCTGGCCGATGAGCCGACCGGCAATCTGCACTCCAGCCAGGGGGAAGAGATCATGGACCTTTTCAAGAAACTAAACAACGAAGGCACCACCATCATCCAGGTCACGCATTCGGAAAAGAATGCCGGCTATGGAAACCGCGTCATTCAACTCCGCGACGGCTGGGTGGTGTGATTGTCGATCTGCGGAATCGTGCTCGTCTTTCTGGCGGGCGCTGCGCTTCTCGCCAACTATTTCCCGGCGCGTCGCGCGATGAATGTCGATCCTCTGGTCGCTCTGCGCTATGAGTAGGGCATGCGCGGTATTATATATAAGAGTCTACCTTTTCTGCTGATTCCTCCGGCAATCGCGCTGCTGTTCGGCGGTTGCGGCCTTAAAGGCGACGATGAAGGTCTCGAAGAGATCGTCGAGCAGACTTACCATGTCGATCCTGCAGCGGCCTTGAGTATTAGCAATGCCGAAGGCGCCATTCGGATTTACGGTGCCGATGTTAACGAGATCCACATCCACGCCGTGAAAAGGGCGTACAGCAGCACGCGTCTCCGCAAGATTGATACCAATATTTCGGCCCACTCCGGGGCGGTTTCCATTGAGACCAATTATCCACCGAAAAAGACCTGGGGCCTGGGCGACCGCTCCGGCACCGTCGATTACACCGTGATTGTTCCGCAAACCTGCGTCATCTCGAAATTGGATTTAGGGGTGGGCGAGATGTTGATCGAAGGCCTGCGGGGTGGCAGCGCGCACGCTCATCTCACGAACGGCCGGCTCTTCGCCCACAATTGTTTCGGTGATATGGATCTCACGGCCGAGAACGGTGGCATCGACATTTACTACGATTGGTGGGAGCAAATAAAATTTTCCATCAAGGCCGAGATTGCCGATGGAAGTGTGCGTGCTTTTATCCCGGGCGACGCATCATTTCACCTCCGCGCCGAAGCGGAAGGCGGACAGATAGCCAATGACTTCGCCGAAAAAGAGCAGCGTAAGCTCGGCGTGCGCAAGATCGATCGGGTCATTGGCACGCCGGCCGGCGCCGAGGTCAGGCTCCGGGCCCGGAGCGGCAATATCAAGATCGCCGAAGTCACTTACTAAAACTGACTTGGAAGGCCACCGCAGATAACGCAGGATTCTTCCATGCCTTCCTTTGATATCGTTTCCGAAGTCGACAAACAGGAGATCGACAACGCCATCAATCAGGCGCGCAAGGAGATTGCCGCGCGTTTCGATTTCAAAGGAGTGGTCGTCGAAATTCTGGCCGAGAAAGATAAAATCACTCTGACCGCGGAAGATGCCGCGCGTTTGCGCAGCTTGCGCGAGATAGTCGTCGGCAAGCTTTCCAAGCGCGGGGTCGATCTTCGCAACGTCGAACAAGTCGAACCGGCTATTTCCCCGCTCGGCCACGCACGGCAGGAGTTGAAAATCACGCAGGGCCTGGAGGGTAACAAAGCCAAGGAGATTATTCAGGCGATCAAGGCACAAAACTTCAAGGTGCAAAGCCAGCTACAAGATCGACAAATTCGCATTACCGGAAAAAAGAAAGATGATTTGCAGGCCGTCATTCAATTCGTGCGTGGCCGCGATTTTGAGGTGGCCACGGAATTCAAGAATTTTCGGGATTAGCTTCCTGAAAGGACATCGCGTTTGAAAATACCTCAGAAATTAGTTATCCGCCCTGCACCGGAGGCATGATCGAGATTTCTTCGCCTTCCTTTAGCAGATGCTCCCGCCCCACGAATTCCACGCCCGCACCTACCAAAATGCTTTGCTTCCACGCTTCAAGCGTCGGAAACCGTGCGAAGAGCGCAACGAGCAGATCATTCACAGTTGCGCCGTCTCTTAATTCAAGATCGACATATTCAAGGCCGGCCGCGTCGCGCAAACTCGAAAACAACTGAGCTCGGATTCGAATTTTCATCAACTCAATTTGGTCGCGCGACCAATTCCTTTCGCAAAACGCCGATGCACGGTAGATTCCGATAGCGTTCCATGAAATCGAGTCCGTACCCGACCACGAACTCGTCCTCGATTTCAAAGCCGACATAATCGGCATCGACGGGACGCGCGCGCGCTTTCTTTTTTTGAAGGAGAACACAAACACGAATGCTGCGTGGCTTGGCCGTCTCCAACTTCTCGCGAATGGCCGCGAGCGTGTGGCCGCTATCGAGGATGTCGTCAAGAATCAGAACATGTCGATCTACTACGTCGGGCAGCGCGACCTGTTTAAAAATCACTTCCCCGGTGGTTTCGGTTCTACCGTGGTAACTCGCCACGCTCAAACAGTCCAATCGCAGCGGCAGCGGAATTCTCCGCATTAAATCGGCCATGAACATCAGGCTGCCGTTCAAGACCGCGATCACGGTCAGCTCGCGATCGCGATAATCATTCGAGAGTTGCGCAGCGATTTCGTCGAGCCGTCGCAAAATCGTCGTCTCGTCAAACAGCACGCGCTCGAGATCGCCTTGCATTAACGGTCCATTACGCCATTTCTTGCCCGAAAGATCAACTCGCGAAGGCTTTCGGAGTCAATCGCGGTAATTGCTCGTGCGATTGAGTTGCGTACGGTCACGAGAACATGCGCGTTCAATCCGGCAGCCTTTCCGTTAAAACAAACGGCAAGGGCACTTACGAAATCACTGACGAGATCCAGGACAAGATCGACAACTCCAAGGTGCGCAATGGTACCGTCACGGTGTTTGTCCAACACACGAGTTGCAGTTTGATCGCCATGGAAAACGCGGCGCCCGCCGCGCGCCGCGATCTGGAAAGGTTTTTCGACAAACTCGTGCCCGAAAATCAGGACTTCGAGCACGA
>JBEEGY010000335.1:0-5687 GCA_041167145.1 Verrucomicrobiota bacterium | reverse complement strand
TGAGAAGGCTAAACGCGTCCTGGACGTGGAAATTTTTGAGCTCAATCGGCTCCGTCAGCGCCTGGGCGAAAGCTTCTCCCACGCGGTGGAACTGATTAAGGAGACGGTCGATGCGCGGGGTAAGGTCGTGGTGCTGGGCGTAGGCAAATCGGGACATATCGGCAGCAAAATCGCTTCGACCCTGACCAGCACTGGCTCACCCGCGGTGGTGCTCGATTCACTGAACGCTTTGCACGGCGATCTCGGCATGGTCGCGGATGGCGACGTTGTTCTGGCGCTGAGCGCGAGCGGCGAAACCGAAGAGCTGCTGCGGATTCTGCCGGCCATTGCCCGCTTTCAGGTAAAGATCATCGCCGTGTGCGGCGATTCCAATTCGACGCTCGCGAAAAATGCCCACGTTTTCCTCGATGTGAACATCGAGCAGGAAGCCTGTCCGTTGAACCTCGCCCCGACTTCGAGCACCACCGTCATGCTCGCCCTCGGTGACGCGCTGGCCATGGTCCTGCTCGAAGCACGCGGGTTCGACAAGGAAGATTTCGCGAAGTTTCACCCCGGCGGAATGGTGGGACGCAGTTTGCTTATGCGCGTGCATCAGGTGATGCGGCCGGTCGAAGCGATGGCATTGGTTTCGCCTGACGCAAAGGTTCGAGCCGTGCTTAAAACGATGACCGATGTGCGCGCCGGCGCCGCCGTGGTCGCGGGCGAAGATCGACAATTACTAGGGATTTTCACGCACGGCGATTTCGCACGGCATTTTCAATCCGATTCGAAGATTGGGGAGCGCCTGGTCGCCGATCTCATGACGTTGAATCCGGTGACCGTGCACAAAGACAAGCTCGCGGTCGAAGTTCTCAATCTTCTCGAGCGCCACCGCATCGACGACCTCGTCGTGGTCGATGATAACATGGTGCCGGTGGGCATCGTCGATTCGCAGGACCTGACGCGCTTGAAGTTGCTCTAAGCAGTTCGTCATCCCGAGCCGCGCAGACGGCGAGGGACCTCACATATGACGAACGGTCACACAAAAAACGAAGCGTAACTTTTCACCGAGCGTGAGATCCTTCGCCTCCGCTCAGGATGACAGAGTTGCGCGAGCGCCGCGCGCGTGTCACAGTCCGCGCTCCGATTTAACGATTCAACGCTTAAACGTTTTAACGAATCTCCATGGCTGCTGCGAACGATCTCCGCAAAGGACAAGCGATAAAATACAATGGCAACACGGCCATTGTTCTCGAGGTGCATCACCGCACGCCGGGAAACTTGCGCGCGTTCGTCCAGGCCATCATTCGCTACATCAACACTGGCAAAAGCGCGGACGTGCGCTTCGGTTCGACCGACAAAATCGAGCTCGTCGATATCGAGCGGCGGCAAGTCGAATTTAGTTACAAGGACAACAACGGCTACCATTTTATGGACCCGGAGACGTACGACACGGTCGATCTTCAGGAAAATCTGCTCGGGGAAGCGAAAGATTACCTCGTGGAGAATCTCTCTGTGCAGGTTCTCTATGCCGAGGGCAAAGCGGTTGAAGTCGAATTGCCGCCGTCGGTCAGTCTGAAAGTCATCGAATCGGCCGAAGGACTTCGCGGCGACACCGCCAGCAACGTGACCAAGCCCGCGAAACTCGAAACCGGCAAGACAATCAACGTTCCGCTCTTCATCAAGGAAGGCGAAAACATCAAGATCGACACGCGCACCGGCGCCTACATGGGCCGCGCGTAGGTCCGCAACCGCTCGCCACGGGGATGACAGCACCCTGCGTCGCGTCGCCCAGAGGACGACGGCTACAGAATTTGTCTTTTTCAAATCTGCCTCAATCTGCGTAATCTGCGGTAAAAGCTTTGGCTTCAGCTAATCAAAGATCGACCAGGCATCGCCGGCGCCACTCCCGTGGCGGCGTGAAGATCGTGCCGTACGTTGTGCCGACGACCCGGTCGCGGCCGGCGCCCGATCCGCTCATGGTGCCGACGCGCTGGGTGAAATCTGTTTTCGCGGTTTTTCTGCTGCCGCTCTGTGCCGCCCTCACGCAAACATTCTTCACCGTTTTTGCCCGTGCTACAGTCGCGGAACGCTTATGGATGGGCGAAGAATTCTGGTTCTTTTCGCTCGGGGCGGTGCTCTGGCTGATCGCGTTTTTTGGTTTGCCTCGGCCGATTGTCGTTTACGTTTTCGGTCACGAACTCACGCACGCGCTTTGGGTATTGTTGATGGGCGGGCGCATCAGCCGATTCCGCGTGGGGCGCGAAGGCGGACACGTCGTAACCAACCGCACGAATTTTTGGATCGCCCTCGCGCCTTATTTCTTTCCTCTTTACAGCCTTCTCGCGATTGGCGTCTACGGATTGCTCAGTTTGTTTTACGACGTCCAACCGTACGGCCGGCTGCTTTACGCGATCATCGGGGCGACTTGGGCGTTTCATTTCACTTTTACCTGCTGGATGATCGGCAAAAAACAAACCGACCTTACCGATCACGGGACGTTTTTTTCGCTCGTCCTGATCTACTTGATGAACCTGGTTCTACTCTGCGTGATGCTGGTCTTGGCCTCAAAGCAGATCACTTTCGCGAGTTTCGGGAACGATCTTGTGGCGAACATCGGAAGCTTTTCGCATTGGATCGCCGATCTTTTCCATCGCTTTAGCCTGGGCGCGCATCACCATTGACTGTAGCCACGGCGCTCTGTCGCCGTGAAACGACGCCTCGACAGAGCGAGGCGACTACAGACTCTGTCGAGCCGACGAAGCGGCTATATATTCGTAATCGCTGCGAATGGCAGGATTGAGAAAGCGTCCGCGAGTTGCACTTGTCGATCTTGCCAAGAAAACTCTCGGCCCGTGAAAACGTCGCGCGGCTTCTCGAGCGAAAACGACTCCGGAAGAGCCACCATCGTATCTTTCCATTTGTCGCCGATTGGCGGAAATCCCAGGCGTGAAGTAAGCCGCGGCGCGATCACCACGATCCATTGGCCGTTGAATTCACGCGCGAAACTGACTACGCAATCGGCAAATATTCCGCTCGCAACCATCGGCAAGTAGTTCCCACGGCGGAAAAGATCGACATGTTCGCGACGGAAACGCAGCAAGCGATTAGTGAGAAACATTTTGATCCGGCCATCCGGCCAATTCTGCCAAAGCTCTTCCGGTTTCGCTTCTTTGAGTGACGCGAGCTTCTCGCGGCGATGCTGGTAATCGACTGGTCGCCGGTTATCCGGATCGACCAGGGAAAAATTCCAAACCTCGCAGCCCTGATAAATATCCGGCACACCGGGCGAGGCCAGCTTGAGCAGGGTTTGCGAAAGTGAATTGACTGCGCCGAGCCGCGCAACTTCTTCAGCGACCGGACAAAATGCAGGGAGAAACTTGTTTTTGGGTGATGACTCCAAAATCCTAGCCACGAACTCACGCGTCGCACCGAGCCATTCTTCGTTCGGCTGGATCCAGCTCGTGTTGAGCTTGGCTTCGTTCAACGCCTTGCTCATGTAAGCTTGAATACGTTCGATGTATTCCCTGCCAACTTCTTGCTCCGCTTGACCCGTCGCATTTATCGGCCAGGTGCCGAGCAATGTTTGATAAAGTAAATACTCCTCGTTCCCGTCCGGCGCCTGCGCATCGTCGATGCGTTTTTTCCAGCGCCGATTGACGAAGCGCCAGCGTTGAATCGAGCGCCGCCAGGCTTGCGGCATCTCAGAGATCGCGACCATGCGCGCACGGACATCCTCACTGCGTTTGGTGTCGTGCGTGGAAGTGGCAAGCAGACTCGCCGGCAAATCACGATGTCGTTCTTGATTGAGCCGATGAAAGTCTTCAACGCTGATGCCGAATTGCTGCGGCTCGCCGCCGACTTCGTTGAGCGCAGCCAGCCGATTGAAGATATAAAAGACAGTGTCTTCCAATCCCTTGGCCATGACCGGTCCGGTGGCCTGCTGAAATTTGAGAACGAAATGGACGTGCGCTTTGCGGGCTTCCTCGTCCAAATTCTCGGGAAAGCGAAAGAGCAGGATGTCGCGCAGGAAGTTGAAGACCGACTCTTCAATTCCCGGATTACGCCGCTTCGCCGAGAAAATGGCGCGGTCCACTACTTGCCGATCTTCCTCGGTCACCGGGCGGTCCGGCGCCAGGTAGGTCCGATAAACGGGAAAGCAGGCGATCGTTTCGCGGACGGCGCGTCCGAGCGCTTGCAAAGTGAAATCGCGAAACCAGCGGTTCTGTTCGGAAAGACGGTCGACCATGCTGCCGAGAACGCTCACGTCATTGGCCAGGGCGAGTCGCATGACCTGGCGCTTCTTCGCGTAAACCAAATGACCAAAATGAAGTGAGTGTCCGATAAAAAACCGAAACGCTTTCGTGATCGAAGCCTCCGCCGAGGAGTCGACCAGCACTTGCGTCGCCTGATTGGCGAAATCGTAACCAGTTGTGCCATGAACCGGCCATTCCTTGGGCAACGCTTCGCCGCCGGTCAGGATCTTTTCGACGATCATGTAGAGCGCGCGTCCGTCTTTTGGCAAGGGGATACCGAGCGCCTTGGCGCAGCGCCGCTGCAGCTTCTCGAAATACTGCTGCGGCATATAAAGACCATCCGGATGGTCGATGCGCAGACCGGTGACCGCGCCGGCCCGGACAAGATCGAGAACCAACTTGTGCGTGGCAGCGAAGACCTCGGGTACTTCCATGCGAATGGCCGCCAGATCGTTCACGTCAAAGAAGCGGCGATAATTGATTTCCTCGGCAGCCACGCGCCAGAACGCCAGGCGGTACGATTGCGCGTTTAATAACTCATCGAGCCTGTCGAAACTGCGCGTGTCGCCGGGATGTCCGTTGATTTCGATCAACGTCTGCTCTATCGCCTTTTGCACGCGCGGTTCTTCCTGGCAACGCCGTTCCAGGCGCCGCTTCACAATTTCCTTTTCGCGCGTGCGCTCCGCGATCCGCTCTGGGTCGGTCTCGGTGCGCTTGGGCAAATATTCGAGCGCGGTCAGGATACTTTGAAATTCCGCGTAAAATTCTTCGCCTTTGAACTCGGCCAGGTTCTCGAGGGCCAGTTCAAGAATGTAACGATAAGTTCCGGGCGCGATCGGAAATCGATGGTCGTAATAAGAGAGGTAGAAAGCGCCGCTATCGAAGTGCATGTGCAATTCGCCGCGTTCGAGCACGCGTCCGTACTGGTCGCCGAGAATGGGCAGCAGAACTTTGTCGTGCAGATCCGACTTGAGCGGCCGCCAATCGATGTCGAAGTAGGATGCGTAGCGGGAGCTGGGGCCGTTTTCGAGCACATCCATCCACCACTCATTGAGCGGCTCGCCGATGCCCATGTGATTGGGTACGAAATCGAGCACCTGGCCCATGTCGCGTTTGTGCAGCTCCGCGATCCAGGCGTCGTACTCTTCGCGCGAACCGATTGCCGGATTGAGCTTGTTGTGATCGGTAATGTCGTAACCGTGCAAACTGTCGGCGCGCGCCTGGAAGTAGGGTGACGAATAGGCGTCGCTCACCCCGAGCTCATGCAAATAGGGAGTGATTTCGCGCGCGTCCGCGAAGCGGAACTGCCGGTTGAATTGCAACCGGTATGTACAACTGGGGATGCGCGGATGTTCGGTCTTCACGACAGTGAAGAAACTTAGACAGGATTTACAGGATGGACAGGATTACAAAAGCTGAATCCCGCTAATCATGTCCAACTTCCGAGCCTGC
>JBEEGY010000334.1:0-2853 GCA_041167145.1 Verrucomicrobiota bacterium | reverse complement strand
TCGCACCGACTAGCACACCGATTGCGACCCCTACTCCAACGGCGGTTGCCGCTGCGACTCCTCTATCAACGCCGAAGGAGACGATAGAGAAGGAGCCGGAGGTGCGCCGTGCCGAACCTGTGCGTCCGGAAGATTTAGCGAAGGCGGGAGCTGCGACTGCGACGGAAAGCTCGCCGGCAACTAAGACGACGACGACAAGCACGCAGAATTCGGTGGCGATTAGACCCTTGAGGCGCACCTACATCAAAGTGGTCGTCGACAACGAGGCGCGCACGCCTGCCTTCGAGCGCTGGATTTCGCCCGCGGATGGCACAGTCGAGTTCAAGGGACAACACATCGATGTGCGCATTCTCGATCGCGACGCAGTGCAGATTCGGAAGAACGGCAAGACGGTAGCCGACGGTGACACGGAAGTGACCATCGAGTAGCGCGCATTTCCGAGAAAATTCTAGAATGAGCACGAAAGTCGGCATGATCAGCCTCGGTTGCGCCAAGAACCTCGTCGATGCCGAGATCATGCTCGGCAGTGTTTTGCAACGAGGCATGGAGATCACCTCACGGGCAGACGAAGCCGATGTGCTCGTGGTGAACACGTGCGCATTCATCGATTCGGCTAAAGAGGAATCGATCGACGCGATTCTGGATGCGCATCAACAGCGCGGACTCAACAAAAGATCGAATCAGAAACTGATCGTGAGCGGCTGCATGTCGCAGCGTTTTTCGCGCGAACTGCGCGAGCAATTGCCGGAGGTAGATGCGTTCATTGGGCTCGATCAAGTCAGCGAGCTTGGCGCAATCGTCGAGCAAGTGCTCGAATGTAAAACACGAAATGAAGATGTCGATCTTAGCTTCGTCACCGCGCGTCCGACCTACATCCCCAACTACGACACGCCGCGTTTCCGGCTGACTCCGGCGCACTCCGCCTATTTGAAGATTGCCGAAGGTTGCAATCATCCGTGCAGTTTTTGCGTTATCCCGCAAATGCGAGGAAAGCATCGCAGCCGTTCGCCTGAATCGGTGCTCGCGGAAATTCGTGGACTTGTGGCAGAAGGCGTTCGCGAGATCAATCTCATCAGCCAGGACACGACTTATTACGGAATGGATTTGTGGGCGGAGAAAGCGGGGCCGCGACAGCCAGTAGATTCATTGCGCGGTCCGACCCTGACGGCGCTGCTGCGCGAGATCCAAAAGATCGACAGCGATTTTTGGGTTCGTTTGCTTTACACGCATCCCGCGCATTGGAGCGATGAGCTGATCGACACGATCGCCGAGTGCGACAAGGTCGCGCGTTATATCGACATGCCGCTGCAACACATCGATGAATCGATGCTGCAACGGATGCGCCGCGAAACCAGCCGGCAGCACATTGTCGATCTTATCGGGAAGTTGCGCGCCGGAATTCCGGGCGTCGCGCTTCGGACCACGTTCATCGTCGGATTTCCGGGAGAAACCGACGCGGAATTCGAAACTTTGCTCGATTTCATCAAAAACGTTCGCTTCGAACGCCTCGGGATTTTCAGATACTCACAGGAAGAAGGATCGCGCGCCGCCAAAATGGCTGGGCAAATTCCAGTGAAGGTGAAAAACGCGCGTTATCGAATGGCGATGTCGATCCAGCAAGAGATCGCGCATGAAATTGCGCGACAAAAGGTCGGACGTGAACTGAAATTGCTTGTCGATCAGCCGCTCATTGCGCGGACCGAAGCGGATGCACCGGATATCGATACCCGCGTTATCCTTTCCGCCCCGGCTCCGGTTGGCGAATTCGTGCGGCGTCGAATTATCGGCAGCCGCGGTTACGACATGCTGGCATAGACTTGCCAGGAAAACACAGTGCGACGCTCCAAGACGTCCGCTCAATAGTCGCGTCTTAAGAGTTTTTTGCGTTCCCTTTGCGCTGAAGGGTTTTCAGTGAATGTGAAATCGAGAAGTGACAAGGGGCTGATTTTCCGACAGCCTTCTAGTCCGGCGTTCCCCCAATGGCTGATTTAAACGATCCGAAGAGCGAAACCGTGCCCGGCCCGTTGCCGCTGCGGCCCACGGGATCCGGAACCCGCGATTCGGTACGACCAAATTTGCCTCTGCCACCTGATAATCCCACTCCGCCGAGTCCACTGCGGCCTCCGGTTGCGCAAGTGGCTAGTGCAACGACACCTGGACCTGGGCCGAAAAAGGAAACCGGGCGCATTACTGTTTTGCCCAGTCCGCAACAGGGGTCTGCGCCGGTGCGAACGGAAAACGCGCAGCCGTTTAGTACCACATGGGGAGCCCGGAGTTCAGGTGTGCCGGTGAAAGTGATCGCGACGAAAACAGGCGCGAGTATCGATGTGATCCCAAGTTCTCTCTGCTGGACATTACTTGGCGCTTCAGTCGCGATTTTGCTTATTCAAATTTGGAACTATCTTTCCTGACCATGGAAAACTCTGCGACTATCGATTTGGACGAAGCAAACTTTGACCGAGAGGTGACTCACAGCGATAAGCCGGTGATTGTCGATTTTTGGGCGGAATGGTGCGGCCCCTGCAAAATGATCGCGCCGTTGCTCGATGAAATCGCGCGTGAAAAAGCCGATGCGGTCAAAATTGCCAAGGTAAATGTCGACGAAAACCAGAGTCTATCTGTCAAGTACAACATCCGCGCGATCCCGGCCCTTCTGTTTTTCAAGGACGGTCAGCTGCGCGATCAGATCACGGGCATGACGAGCAAGAAAGATTTGCTCGGCCGGATTGACGCACTCGCGTAGGCGGGAAAAGGCCAGAGTTCATTCGCGGGCTAATTTGTGCGAATTGAGGTTCAAAAGGTCCAGGAAATCGGACAACTAGGCCGGAAACGGACAGTCAAAGCACAACGGCG
>JBEEGY010000333.1:0-8202 GCA_041167145.1 Verrucomicrobiota bacterium | reverse complement strand
TTCAGCTTTGGTTTCGTCGCTCGACTCGGACGTAGGCGAAGCGTGATGACTGTGCGGCGAAGAAGCCGGTGTCATACTTGATTTGCTTTTGCCGGTCGTGGTCGACTCGCTGGCGCTGCTCTTTTTGGAAGGACTCGCACTTGCGTCAGTCGAAGGGCTCCTGCTCGCACCTTTCGCGGTCGCCATCGGGCTCGCGGTTGCGCTAGCCGATGCGCTGGCGCTTGGTGAAGCGCTGGCCGTGGCAGAAGGCGACGCGCTTACGGTCGCTGATGGCGAAGCTGTCGCGGTAGCTAACGCTGTCGCGCTTGGCGAAACGCTGGCGCCGGGCGACGCGCTTGGAAGTGTCGAAGCGCCAGTCCCAGTCGCGGTTGTGGTACCGGCCGTGCCGGTGGTTGTTGTCGTGCTGCCGGAGATTCCAACGCCGACTCCGACTGCCGGGGTCACACCATAGTAAGAATAAACATTATTGATGTATCCCGAGGTCGAATATTCGTTGATGCGCGAATACTCAAACGCCGGTGCGCTATAGATTCTTTCTTTGTCCACGCGCACGGTATAGACGCGATCAGAGGACGGAGTGTAGACCGTCCATGGGACTGCTACGGTCTTGCTGCTGCCGGTGATGCGGCTGCCCGTGCCACCGGTGGAGACAACGGTGTACGCCATGCAGCCATTGTTATCGAGAACGACGTCCTTGATTTCACCGATCTCTTCACCTTGCGCGCTCTTGACCTTGCTTCCAATGACCTTGCTGGCCTGTGTATAGCCAGTCGTGGTGCTGGATGTTGTAGTCTGGGTTTGTGAATTTAACGGAGCAATGGCCAAACCCAGAAAGGCCAATACGGCTCCAAACAGGAGAGATGTTTTCATAATGTTAGTTTAAAAGACGAGTTTAAGTCCTGCGTTATTCAGAACCTCTACGGAAAGATTCGCTTTAGAGCAGGGAGTCAGATGTGAATTGGCGATAGATTTTGCGCCAAGAATTTCGGTTCAGTCTTGTCTTTCCGGAACCATTGCGTCTCAAGTGAACCCGTGGCGAAAATCAATCGCGCGCTTGTCCATGCCGGACAGGGAATGCGGCGCGGAATTGCGCACAAAGATCGCCGCGCTCGAAGCGCTGTTGGCCGCCTATGACGAAGGCAGAATCGGCGAACCCCTGCGCTGATTCTCACTGTGTGCATCGAGGTGCACGTCGTATTCGTGCGCACGAATGAATGCGAGCGCGGCCAAATCGGAAAGGCCGGCGTTGGTTAGGAGTTGCCCGAGCAATTGCCAGCTCTCGGCGCGATACCATTCTTTGGTCAGGCAATTCTGCAGTTCTTTGATGGCCTCGACGTGCGCTCCCGTCTGGTCCAACAGCATTACGTAACGCTTCTCGATCGACCAATTCGACGGGCCGGTGCGCGCGGCCAGCCTCATGCGCAAAACATTAGCGCGCCCCGTTTCCTTGTGTTCCAAAACCGCCAGAAGATCGTGCGCTTGCGCTTCCACCGCATCCATTTTTGCGGCCCGCCCAAGAAGTTCGTGCGCCAGCTTGAGATCGTTTTCTTTCAAGGCAACGGCCGCGAGATTGATAATGGCAAAAGGTTGATCGGGTTTTTTTTGCAGCGCAGCATGCAAGTGCACGGCGGCGTCTTCCAATTTTCCTTCAGTTAACTCGAGACCTCCGAGGTTAATGAGCATGCGCGCGGAATCACCCCCGTGCGCGATCGTTCGCTCAAAAAATGTGTGCTCATCCTTCCAATCGAACGTGCGAAGGAATGTGCGTACACCCAGGAAGGCCAGCCAGAGCCCAAACAAAACCGAGATTCCAATCGTGGTTGTCGATCTTGCCCATCGCCGCCCGGCTTGGAGAAGCATTGCGATTTCAAGAGCCGCGGCCAAAAAAAGAAACGCGCTCGGCAGATAGAGCCAATGTTCCGCAACCGTGGCGTTGAGTGCGACAAGTCCGCTGATTGGCAAATAGGTGAGGAGAAAAAGCGTCAAGCACACAAAGGCGGCGAAGTTGCGTTGGTAAGCCCGGACCACCCAGTAGATGAGCGCACCGATGAGAAGGATTCCCAAAAGCGTCTGAAGTTCGCGCCATGACGAGGCCGTAATGCTCGTTTCACTGAGGCCGGTTGGATGACTCTCAACGTCGCGGTCCATGTGCAGATTCAACGGAAGCAAGATAAGGCCGGCGTACTCCGCGACCGCGCGCGACAACACGATTGGCTTCACCGAGAGCGGGGCCGGGCTGCTCAGAACTGGCGGCGGATTGTGTTCCGCGGCCAAACGCAGGCTGAAGTAGGTGACGGACACCAGCGCCGCCACTGCCGTCATCTTCCACACGTCGCTCCAATTTTTTCGCAGGGCGAGAAAGACGAGCGCGAGGAGAGGAAAAATTAAACCGGTTTCTTTGCTCAGTGCGCTTAACAAAAACACTCCCGCGGCCGCGAGAAACAGAAGCAATTTATTTTTCCCGGCCGCGCGAAGACTCCGAATAACAAAATAGAATCCCAGAAAACCAAACGCGGCGGCGAGCGGATCGGCGCGCCCCGAAACATAAACAACCCCGGCGCTATTCACGGGGTGCACCGCCCAGGCGAGCGCGGAAAGAAATGAAATTAAGCGCGCGCGCCGGGGTTCGATGGCAAAGTCAGCGAGCATTTCCTCGGCGAGCAAAAATAGCGCGACTGCGGCGAGCGCATGCCAAAGAATACTGGTTAGGTGGTAAGGTCCCGGGCGAAACGCGGAAATGGCATAATCCAGGGTGTAGGTGAGTCGTTGGACGGGACGGTAGAAATCCGAAGCCGTTGCATCGGTAAAGAGAAAATGATTAAAGCTTTCCGGAATCAGTCGCCAGCTGCGAATGAGCGGGTCGCGCAAAATCAGCGCGGTATCGTCCCAAACGTAGCCGTCTCGCAAGGACGGTGCGTAAATAACGACGACCACCGCTAAGAGCGACAAAACAGCAAAAATTCTCTTCATGTGAAAACGGTTGGACAGAGTGAGTAAATTGCGCGTCTAAGTTGCCGAATGTCTATGTCGATCTTTCGATTATTTACGATTGGCGCGCTAATCTTTTCCGGGAGCAGCGCACATGCCGCGGGCGCTCCGGAAGATTGCACGCAACTTCTCGTCGGTATTGCCCAGGATTGGAATTCGGCGCACGGGACACTGCAACTTTTCGAGCGCCCGCGCGGTGGAAAGTGGAGTGCAGCCGGCGGTTCCTTCCCGGTGTTGTTTGGAAAAAACGGGGTCGCTTGGGGAACAGGTGTGGCGGGCCAGGGTGAGCCGGGTCTTCGCAAAAAGGAACGCGACGGTCGCGCGCCCGCGGGCGTTTTCCGCATCGGCAAGATTTATACTTATGACGCGCAGCTTCCTCCGGGAGGCAATTATCCATTTCATCAAGTCTCGGAGGCGGATCTTTGGAGCGACGACCCGCGCTCGCCGAATTACAACCGCCATGTGGTGGTCGATCCGAAGAATCCGCCGGACAATTACAGCCATGAAAAAATGCGCTCAGGTGATTTCGCTTATCATTGGCTCATTGAAATTCGGCACAATTCCGATCCACCGGTGCCCGGCGATGGGAGCGCGATATTTTTTCATATTCGGCGCGGAGTCAACCGGCCGACGACCGGTTGCACGACAATGGCGGAGTCCGATCTGGTGAGAATCGTCACCTGGTTACGCGAAGATCGACGTCCTTGTTACGTGCTTTTGCCCTCGAACGAATACGAAAAGAAATGGCAGACTTGGAATTTACCGTCGCCCGACAAGGCGCGGTGACGCCGGGGATCGCTACGTTTCTCGATATCGTTTCCAGCAATCCAGGAAAGCGGTTGCGAAATCTTTCGGCCGCGCCGCGACCCAGGCATCAACGACGTCTAGCGGAAAAAACTCGGTGGTCTCGATCTCGCTCGGCTCTGTTTTCAGCTCGCCATCATAATTGCCGCGATAAATCCAAATAAACTCCTCGTCAGTGCGTGGAGAGGCGGGCAGCTTTGCCACACGCTCTAGCGTGGTTTCGATTCCAAGCTCTTCTTTTAGTTCACGGCAGGCCGCATCGTCATACTCTTCGCCGGCGTTTACGTGCCCGGCCGCGCTCGAATCCCACAGGTTCGGGTGTCGATCTTTCCAGCGAGTGCGTTTTTGCAACAAAACCTCCTTGTTTTTGCTGAAAATTAGGATGTGGACAGCCCGATGCCGCAAGTTATCCCCATGCACTCTGGCCCGTGAAGCTTCCTCTATAATTTGATCCGTGTCGTCCACCACCGGGAAACGCTCTTCGCCCACGCGATTGCCTTCCGGCGCCTGCACTGGGCGCGCGTAATTCGTCAACGCTATCCACTGCTCCAGCGAAATCGCTTCGGCGCGGACTTGTCGATCTAACCCAAGCGTTTCGGCCGCCTGCTCCCAGTCAGATATGTAATGTGCGAGTAATTTCCCGACTTGCTTGCGCCGCTGCGAGAAACCTCGTCGCACAAGTTCGTTGAACAATACAAAGTCGACTGCAGGCAATTCGGCGGGAGCGCGCGGGGTGATCATCACGAGAGCGGAATCAACTTCTGGACGTGGAATGAAAACGTTCGCCGAAACGGCGCGAAGATATTCGACGCGATGATGCAGCTGAATTTGCAAAGTGAGCGCTCCATAGTCGGGCGTGGATGGGAGCGCAGAAAGTCGTCGCGCTAATTCCTTTTGTAACATCAACACCCATAGAGAGATAGGCGACGGATAATTTACGAACTTCAATAACAATTGGCTCGAGACATAATAGGGAAGATTTCCAATTAGCTTGACGCGCGCGTGGCGATAAAGCGTGCGCATATCAAACTTCAAAGCATCCGCGTGGACCACTTCCAGTTGCCGACCGTGAAATTTTTCCTGTAGAAACCTTGCCAGCCGCGCATCTTTTTCGATGGCCAAGACGCTCGCCCCGGTCGCAAGAATAATTTCCGTAAGAGCCCCGAGGCCAGGCCCGATTTCAACCGCGTAATCATTGGATGTGATTCCCGCTTGGTCGACAATCCATCGCGCCAGGTTGCGATCGTGCAAAAAATTTTGTCCCAGCGATTTAACTGGCGAGACGTGTATCTCTTGCAGGGTTCGGTTAATCTCAGACAATTTCATTCAAAGATCGATAATCGCACCGCGCACGGTCGAATTTCACCGGTTTGTTCACAAAATCTTGTGAACAAAATAGGCTGCCGCCGCCTGCTTATTCACAAGTTATTCAAAGGGTTGCGTCAGAGATCGGTCGCGCGCTGTTTTAGGCGCTTTAACGGCTTCCGCGTCGCCCTTTGGACCGGCAAGGTGGGACGTTCTGGTCTTTTCCGGCTTCTCAGGTAGACCCGCCGCGCATCCTTTAATGAGACGCCTTCCAAGAAGAAGACGATGGCGGCCCGGCCGATCGCGTAGGTGCCCGCCCCCGCCACCATTCCGCAAATCACGTTGCCCCATCCCGGAAAGAACTTGAGCAGCGCGCGGGTCCCTTCTCGAAAAAGCATCCCGATTCCGACGTTCGCCCCCAACGCGCCGATGAACTCGGTTGCGGCGCGCAAGCTGCGTTCTCGGCCGCTCACGTACATGATGCCTGAAACCATGACCAGTTGCAGCGTGGTCAGGATCGGCAAATCGGCCAAAGGAATTGGCTGTGCGCCGATCGCGGTGCAAACAGCGGCGGTGGATTTCACCAGAATCTGGGCCACTTCCCGCTGGGCCTCCCGATCGCGCGCGATACGAATCATTTCGATACGCGCTTCATTCGGTACCTCGCGCGCCAGCATCGTCATGAACTCTTTTGAATCGTCCGGCGGAAATCTGAATGCGCGCAACCATTGGGCGCCGTCAAAATTTTCTTCGATTGCATGCTTCTGGTCGCCCATTGTAATTCCGATCACCTTTGTGTTTGCATCAATCTGTCGCCAAACATTGGCGAGACCTTGCGACGATTTTTTCCCTGCACCGCTCGTCTTCTCACCGCTGCCGATGAAAAAGATGACGTCCGGCGGCTGGCGAGTCAGCTCGCGCTCTATGTCGATCTTGCCCGAGGTCTCAGCGCCCCGCAGATCCAGAACTGTAATCGTGCCGCGATCGTTTAAATGAATGTCCAGCCAACGATGGTTTTCGGCGACACCGACCTCCGGAATTTTTTCCTGAACTTCGAAAAGCGTTTGGATAATGTCCGGAAGCGAGTGCTTGGGCGAACCAGTGAGCGCGAATCGCGGCGGACGCTGTTGCAGAAAAAGCTCCTTGAGCGGCGTCAATTCGTGCAAAATCGGTTTTTGGATTGTTTCGGGGAGTTTACCCACGAAACCCTCGAGCCGTTCGACGATATGGAGAAACGCTGGCCGGTTCATTTGTTAGTTTCGCTTTTCTGTCATGTCGAGCGAAGTCGAGACATCTCTCATAGATTTCTGATTGAACAGCAAGAGATTCCTCGACTCCGCTCGGAATGACAAAAAATGTAGGTGTCGATCTTCTTCGTGAAAAGCGAAAGCACTCTTGATCTCAAAATCGTTGGTTTTCCTTCCAAGGCACCGCTATAAAGATTGCATGAGTTTGAATGTCGAAAGTCTTTCCCGGGCGGCGAACGAAGCGCGCGGACTTTGCATGGACGCGGTGCAAGCCTCGCAATCCGGGCATCTCGGACTTCCGCTCGGTTGCGCCGAAATGGGTGCGGTCCTTTACGGTTACGCGCTCAAACATAATCCGGACAAACCACGCTGGATCGGGCGCGATTATTTTGTTCTCTCGGCCGGTCACGGCAGCATGTTTCTTTACGCCTGGCTGCATATGAGCGGCTACGACTTGCCCATGGAAGAGATCAAACGCTTTCGGCAGTTGCATTCAAAAACGCCGGGGCACCCCGAGTTTTTCGAAACCCCGGGCGTTGAATGCACCACTGGTCCGCTCGGCCAGGGGGTGGCCAACGCGGTCGGCATCGCGGTCGCTGCGAAAATGGCGGCGGCTCATTTCAATACCGACGAGCACCGCATTTTTGATCAACATGTCGTTTGTCTGGCCGGCGACGGTTGCTTGCAGGAAGGCGTTTCCGCGGAAGCAAGCGCGTTTGCCGGGCACTTCGGCTTGGACAATCTCATTCTGATTTACGATTCGAATGCCGTCACGCTCGACGCCATGGCGAAAGTGACGCAGAGCGAAGACACGGGTGCACGTTTCAAGGCATACGGATTCGATGTTCAGGAGATCGATGGAAACGACATGCAGGCATTTCTCGATGCCTACGAAGTCGCGAAGCAACGGGACAACGGAAAGCCGCAGTTTATTATCGCGCATACCCTGATCGGCAAAGGCATTCCGGAAGTGGCCGGCACGCACAAGGCTCACGGTGAAGCCGGCGCAAAGTTCGTCGATGCCGCGCGCAAAGGACTTGGCTTGCCCGAAGAGCATTATTTTGTCTCAACAGGGACGCGCGATTACTTCGCCGAGCACAAAAAGAAACTGCTCGCGGATTACGATCGCTGGGAAAAAACTTACAACGATTGGCGCAAGAAGAATTCGGAGGAAGCGAAACTGCTCGACGATGCGATCGATCGAAAAGTTCCTGCCGATCTCTTAGCAAAGATCCCGGAATTCCCCAAAGACGCCAAACTGGCCACGCGAAAGGCGGGAAGCGAAGCGCTGCAACCGTTGGCCAAGGCTATTCCATTGCTAATCAGCGGCAGTGCCGATTTGCACGGATCGACTTTGAATTACATCAACGACGCCGGCGATTTCACGCGTGAAACCCCAAAAGGCCGCAACATTCATTTCGGGATTCGCGAACATGGGATGTGCGCGATCATGAACGGCATTTCCTATCATGGTGTGTTTCGGGCATCGGGCGCCACGTTTCTCGTTTTCACTGATTACTGCCGCGCAGCCATTCGCCTGGCTGCCCTGTCGAAGTTGCCCAACATCTACATTTTCACTCACGACTCGATCGGGGTCGGCGAAGATGGTCCGACGCATGAGCCGGTTGAGACCGTGAGCTCGGTTCGTTTAATGCCACAGATCGATGTCATTCGACCGGCCGATCCGGAAGAAACGGCCGGCGCGTTTGTGGCCGCGGCGCAACGCATCGAGGGCCCGACCCTCCTGGCCCTAACTCGCCAGGCCGTGCCGATGTTGAACGATGTCGATCTTACCCTGCGTCGCGAAGGTGTCGCACGGGGCGGCTACATCGCGAAAAAGGAAAAGGCGAAACTCGAG
>JBEEGY010000332.1:0-3045 GCA_041167145.1 Verrucomicrobiota bacterium | reverse complement strand
CCTTCGACGACCGTCCCCTTGACCGGCGCGTAAATGTCGCTGGCCGCTTTCACCGATTCGACTACGGCAATGGCTTCCTTCGCGTTCACTTGTCGATCTTTCTTGGGGGGCTCGACATAGACGACGTCGGTCAACTCGGCCTGTGCGTGATCGGTAATGCCCACGCGAATATTGTCGCCTTCGCGCTTAATCCATTCGTGACTCTCGGTGTAAAGCAAATCGTCGGGAACGTTCATGATTTTTTGTAGAGCGGTTTCTTTTCGATCGTAGCTGGAAATTTTTGGCCGCGAATTTCGATCTCGATCTTGCTACCGATCTTCGAATGCGGCGCGTTGATGTAAGCCATTCCGACACCGTAATTCAAGCTTGGCGACAACGTGCCGCTGGTTACTTCACCGACGCGCTCGCCGTTGTCGAATACCGCATAGTGTGGCCGCGGCGGTGGACCTTTCCCCTCCATGCGAAAGGGCACAAGTTTTTGTGCCGGTCCGTCCTCTTTCATCTTGAGCAAAACATCGCGTCCGGTAAACTTCGACTTCGTAAGGTCGACAAAGAACCCGAGTCCGGCTTCGATCGGATTGTGCTCTGGCGAAAGATCGGAGCCGTTGAGGGGATAACACATCTCGAGTCGTAGCGTATCGCGCGCGCCCAGGCCGCACGGTTTGATTCCAAATTGCTCTCCTTTTCCCAAAACAAGACTCCAAAATTTCGCGGCGTCTTGCGCGCGGAAGAAAACTTCGACGCCGTCTTCGCCGGTATAACCGGTGCGCGCGATTGAGACAGGCATTCCGTTCAAGGCAAGATCGACAATCGCATTGCGCGGCGGAAGATCGACATTCTCTCCCAGAAGCGCGTGGAAGAGTTCGACAACCTTTGGGCCCTGAATGGCGACGCCGCCGAAATCCGCGCTGCGATTTTTTAGATCGACGTCTTGCGGACGATGTCGATCCAGCCACACGAAATCTTCATTAGTGCGCGACGCATTGACCACCAACAGGAATTTCGCGTCACCGATTCGATACACGATCAGGTCGTCGATGATTCCGCCTGTTTCGTTCAGCAGAAAAGTGTATTGGCCGGTGCCAACAGTCAGCTTGTCGATGTTGTTTGTCAGCATCTCGTTCAGCCATTGACCCGCGCCTTTGCCTTCCGCGATCAATTGACCCATGTGGGAAATATCGAACATGCCGGCGTTGGTTCGCACGGCCTGATGTTCTTCCAAGATGCTGGTGTAATGCACCGGCATGATCCAGTCGCCGAACGGGATCATCTTGGCGCCACGCTTCACGTGCTCGTCGTAAAGTGGAGTCTTTTTTTGCGCGACCTCGCTCATGACGAGCATCCTAAACTCAGCAAAAGGTAGCGCAAGCCTCCGGCTTGCGATCTGTTTTATTTCGCAAGCGGGACGCTTGCGCTACTCTTCCCCGTCATGACTTGGCTCGACAAACTGGAGAAACGCATCGGTTTCATCGCCATTCCGGGCCTCATCCGCATCGTCGTCGCCTTCAACGTCCTCGTTTTTGTGCTGATTAAATTGAATCCGGATTTCCAGTTTATGCTTGACCTCAATCCGGCACGTATACGTCACGGCGAAGTCTGGCGCCTGGTCACGTATATTTTCCTGCCTCAATCGTACAATCTTTTGTGGTTGCTACTCGCGCTCTGGTTCCTCTGGTTCATCGGGGACGGCCTCGAGCGGGCGTGGGGCGCATTTCGGCTCACCCTCTATTTTTTCATCGGGATGATCGGAACGACGATCGCCGCGTTTTTCTCTGGCAGTACTTTCTCGAACTCGATGTTGATCTCGTCGCTCTTCTTCGCCTTCGCGCGTTTCTATCCCGATCTGGTGATCTATTTGTTTTTCATCTTGCCTGTTAAAATCAAATGGCTCGCCTGGGTTTACGGGGCACTCTTGCTGTTCGGGTTTGTAACCGGTCCTAATTCTCTCCGCATGGCCGTCGTGGCGGCCATGAGCAACTATCTCATCTTCTTTGGCCCGGAAATCATTCACGACGCGCGGCATCGGCGTAATGTCTCGTCCCGCCGTCAGCGTTTTGAGATCCAATCGCGCAGCGAAACAGATTCGATTCACAAATGCGCCGTTTGCGGTGCAACGGAGTTAAGCGATCCCAATCTCGATTTTCGCGTTGCCCGCGATGGCGAGGAATATTGCGTTCCGCATTTGCCAGGCGCGCAGACACCCACCGCGCCACCGCAAGATCGACATCCTCCTGCCGACGATTAAACTACGGCGATGACCGACAAGAACACGGCGCTGGTTCCCGAGGAAGGGCGGCATTGTCTGCATTTGTATTACCGGATCGAGCACGGCCAATGGCAATTGCTTAGCCGCGAGGAACAGACAGCGGCAAAAACGAATCTGGCATCGCTCGTGCAAGACATTCGCGCCATGGAATCGACGCAATTGGTCACGATGAGCGTCGTTACGCCGAAGGCCGACCTCGGCTTCATGTTAATCACGCCGGATTTGCAAAACGCCAACAAGATCGACAAACAACTTTCACTTTCCCTCGGTCCCGACGTCCTGACGCCGGTTTACAGTTATCTTTCGCTCACTGAGGAGAGCGAATACGTCACGACCGACGAGGAGTACGGGCAGACGCTTGAGAAAGAGCAAAACCTCAAACCGGACTCGGAGAAATTTGCCGAAGCGATGAGGTCGTTTCGCGACCGCATAAAAAAGTATCGGCAGGACCGCGTTTATCCCACGCTGCCGGACTGGCCGATCGTCTGCTTTTATAATATGAGCAAACGCCGCGGCGAACAGCGCAACTGGTACGCGCTTCCCTACGCGGAGCGGCGTAAGTTGATGTCCGGGCACGCGAGCGTGGGTCGTGAGTTCGCAGGGAAAGTGAAACAACTCATCACGGGTTCGACCGGCCTCGACGACGCGGAATGGGGCGTGACGCTCTTCGCGCGCGACACGTTCCAGATCAAGGCGATCGTTTACAAGATGCGTTTCGACCCGGTCAGCGCGGAGTACGCGGATTTCGGCGAATTTTTCATCGGCATTCAACTGCCGCT
>JBEEGY010000331.1:0-5513 GCA_041167145.1 Verrucomicrobiota bacterium | reverse complement strand
CTTCACGACAAGATCGTGAATTGGACAGACCGGCAGATTCAATTGCAAAGGTTGCCAATGGGCGCCGTCATCGAATGAGACGAACACACCTGTCTCGGTCGCGGCGTAGAGAAGTCCCTTCCGTTTCGGATCTTCTCGAACAGCGCGAACATATGCGCCATCCGGAATTCCGGTCGTGATGGCAGCCCATGTTTTTCCCAGGTCCGCCGTCTTAAAAATGTAAGGTTTGAAATCGTCCAATCGATGTCGATCCACCGCCACGTAAGCGGTGTTCGCGTCGTGTGGGGAAGCGTCAATAATGTTGATGGTGCTCCATTCCGGAATTTTCCCCGTGACATTGGTCCAGTGCTGACCGTCATCGGTCGAAACCTGCACAAGACCATCATCCGTTCCGGCCCAGAGCGTGCCTTGCTTGACCGGCGATTCGGCCAGGGCGAAGACCGTGTCATAATATTCGACCGAAGTGATGTCGTTGGTGAGAGGTCCGCCGCTGGGTTGTTGTTTTGATTTGTCGTTGCGGGTCAGATCGCCGCCGAGCTGCGTCCAACTCTGTCCGTGATCGGTTGATTTGAAGACGCATTCTGCCGCGGTGTAGAGAACATCGGGATTGTGGGGAGAAAGCAGCAGGGGCGAAACCCATTGGAAACGATGGACCAGCTCGGCCGCACCGTGTCCGGAGTTATCGAGAGGAACCGGGCTGATGTCCTGCACCTCTTCTTTGTTTTTGTCGTAGCGGACCGCATAACCTTCGCTGTTCGAGTAAATGATGTGCCAGTCGCGCGGATCGGGCAGGACAAACCCGCATTCGCCGTCACCGGCAACAAACCAATCTTCCCGCCCGATCACGCCGCTGTCAGTCCGGCTGGCGATGCCGATGTTCGAGTTGTCCTGTTGCGCGCCGTAAATGTGATAAGGAAACGCGTTGTCGACCGCGACATGGTAGAACTGCGCGGTCGGCTGATTGTTTAATGTCGTCCAGGTTTTGCCGCCGTCGGTCGAGATGCTGGCCCCGCCGTCGTTCGCATTGCCGATCCGATTCGGATTCGTTGGATCAATCCAGAGTCCGTGATGATCGCCGTGACGCGCCGGCAACAAGTTGAACGTCTTTCCGCCGTCAACCGAGCGAAATGCCCCTGTGTTTAAGATGTAAACCGTGTCCGCGGATTTCGGATCGGCATAAACTTTACTGAAATACCAGGCGCGCTGGCGGAAGCGGCCATCGTCATTTACGCGCGTCCACTTTTCTCCGGCATCATCGGAGCGGTAAAGCCCGCCTTCTTTTGCTTCGATGATCGCATAGACTCGATTTGAATCCGCTCCGGAAACCGCGATGCCAATTTTTCCCAGGATTCCCTCCGGCAATCCGTTTCCCTGGAGCTGCTTCCAGGTCACGCCGTTGTCTTCCGAGCGATACAATCCGCTGCCCGGTCCGCCGCTCGAGAAAAACCAAGGTTGCCGGCGCGCCTGCCAGAGCGACGCGAACACGATATTGGGATTATGCGGATCGAAAACAATATCGATGCCGCCGGTGTTCTCGTCTTTCCCCAAGACTTTCGTCCACGTTTTCCCGCCGTCCGCCGTGCGAAAAATTCCGCGCTCCTGGTTTGGGCCGAAGGCATGGCCGAGCGCGGCCACCAAAACCACGTCCGCGTTCCTTGGATCGACAATCAGGGCGCCGATCTGCCGCGTATCTTTCAGTCCGACATTTTTCCAGGATTTGCCCGCGTCGATCGATTTGTAAACGCCGGTGCCGTAAGTCGTGTTCCCGCGAATGGCCGCTTCGCCCGTGCCCGCGTAAACGACGTTGTGATCTGATCTCGCCACCGCGAGCGCGCCGATGGATGAAATGTCCGCCTTGTCGAAAAGCGGCGCCCAATTCGCGCCGCCGTCGGTTGTTTTCCAAATCCCACCGGCAACCGCACCGAAATAATAGGTATCGGGTTCGCCCGAGACACCTTCGATGGCCAGCGCGCGTCCACCGCGAAACGGACCGATTTGCCGCCATTGCATTCCCTTGAAAAGTTTTTCGTCAAATGTTCCCGCGGATGCAGGCGTGGCACTGGCCGATGCTTTGGGCGTTGGCGATGGACTGGCCGCGAAGGCAATCGCAGCGACGAACAGTTGAATCGACAAGCAAACGCGGACGGGCACGGTGATCATCCGCTTAAAGTGGAAAGCTAACGTCCGCGTTCAACTAGAATGTCGCATTTCCAACTGTAGCGGCAGGCGTGCCGCCTCATTTGTTCGAAGCAGCCGACACGGCTGTTTCTACAGTAAAGTGGAATGGTAGATCCGACATCACAGAGTAAATAGCGGACGCGAATCTTCTGTAGCGGCGCTCTATGAGCGCCGAATCTGGTTAATTCGGCGGTCATAGACCGCCGCTACAGTTACACTGGTGTGCTGCCTGCAATTCTTTGTCAGCAGCCGACACGGCCGCCTCTGCAGCTGAATCGATTATTTTTGCGCGCGCGCGGCGATTATATAAGCCAGCAACCCGTCCCGGTCGACCGGCTTTAAACTCGCGCGTCCCGCCATTTCATCGACAATGCCGGGCCATTCGGTGGCGGTGTGTCGGGTGACCGCCGGCAATGTGTGGCATTCGATGCAACGGGAAACGAAAAGCGTGCGGCCTTCGCGCAATCTCGCAAGATCGACATGCTCGCCGCGGCGAGTCCGTCCGATGGCGGATTGTTTTGCGCTGGTCTTCGCCATTTTCCCGGTCACAGGCGGCGGCGCGTACCCGGTCGACTCACAACTCGCGAGCAAACAAACAAGCGCCGCAAACGAGGGAAGGCGATTTCGCGCCGCCGCCGTAGCCGCTTTGGCGCGCAGGAGGCCAAATCGCCTCCGGCGGTTGGAAACCGCCGCTCCTTGGCTGAAAAAGCGCCTCTTCATGCTACAAGCCGATCCCGAAAATTGTGCGCACTTGGAAATCCGGTTCGTCCGTCGTTTGCGTGGCCTGCGCGAGAGCGCTCACAGTCGCGAACCAATGTCCACTCCGATAGGAGACGTTTGGGCCGACAAAAAGATTCCGGATTGTTTCTTCGTCGCGCCAGTCGGGCAGAACAATTTCGTGCATCAATTCCACTCCGACCGATAGCGCCGGCAAAATTTCGTAACTCGCGCCGAGCGCTTGCGTGATCTCGCCTTCCCGTTCGGCGAGACCGCTTCCTTCCCAGACCGCTTCGAGTGTCGCGTTGTAGGCCAGAATCCACGGTCCGAAATTCTTTTGCGCGATCAGCTTCGATTCCAGTTCGATCAGCCGGTCGCCCACTCTCAATTCTCCGTAGATCGACAATCCGACAAGATCGACGACTGGATTGGTCAGGTTGTAGATCAACTCGAGCGCGGAGTCCGAATACGCCGTGCCGGAGCGCGCATTATTACTTTCGTGAGACCAATCGGCCAGATAGAGACTGGCCTGGAGCTTGTCCGTCACGCCGTACTCGATTTCATGGCGAAAATCCAGCTGGTCGGCGCGTCCGGGATCAGTTGTGCGTTTCCACGTGACCCAATTCTCCAGTTCGAAGGTCCCGCGCGCCGAAGTGGGCGTTTCGTACAAGAAGGTGAAGTGACGCACACCGGCGAAGCTGATCGATGACGAGAACACCAGAACGAGTACGCAAAGATGTTTTTTCACCGGACGATGAGTTGTGAAGCGTGACGATTTAGACGCGCGTCGTTGTTGCCGATGCACGCAGAGGCGCCACGCCATTCAGCGATTGCGTCGCGTTTGTGCGTGACGGTGCGCCCGTCATGGTGCGCCGATCCGTTGGTTCTTCGTCAACCGTCTCTAGTTGTCCCACGATTTTCGAGTCCTCGGCGCCAATCTTTTCCGCTTCGGTGAGCTGCGGATGCCCAATGCGCCGGGCGGCATAATAGGAACCGACCACCAAAATCGCGGCGATAGCCTGCGCGATCAGCGTTTCGTAGGTCGGGAAAACGGCGAACCACATTCCCATCCATGCCGGGATAATTTTGACCAGCCATGGAATTTCCGTGCGGGAAATCCAATGGGCCAGTTGCATCTCCTGCGCTTGTTCGCCCACCATGACAAGTAAAACCACGCCGAGCAGGACGCCGGTCGTGATCAACATTTTGCGATACGGCAAGCGTTGCTGCAGAACGAAAGTTAGCAGCGCGACCATGCCGGAAAGAACCAAACCGAGCAGCGCGCCTTTGAGCACCACGCCGCCGCCCAATCGCAGATAGTAACTTTGCAAAAAGAGGACGACTTCGAATCCTTCGCGGTAAAGCGAAGTGAACCCGAGCAGAATCAATCCCCACCAAAGACGGGAGTGCGTGATTCCATTTCCGTTGGCGCCTTCGAGCAGCGATTTTCGCCGGCGATTGTGCGCCCGGATCCAGCCGCCCCAATAAACCTTGTGAAAGAACCAATTCATAATCACGAGCAGGACGATGACGGCGAGAAGTCCGGTCGCCGCCTGCAGGTCTAATGCAGGAACGTTGTCACTCAACGAACTGACAATCCGCACGGCGATGAACCAGGTGATTAAGCTGGCGATGAATGCGACGCCTGCGCCAACCGCGACCGGCCGGCGATGCGCGCGTTTAACCCCAGTCATGCTGGCGGTGATCGCGGCCAGCACGAGAATGCACTCGAGACCTTCGCGGAAAACGAGAATGCCGATATCCAAGAACGCGACCGTCGGGCTGGTATTCGGTTGCAACGGATCGGGCGCGCCGTGGGCGGTGATTCCCTGCCAGATCAGAATCCCGACGACCAACAACGCGGCCATAACGATGCCGATGCGAAACGCAGCCTTCATTGAATTACCAAATTTATCACAAGCCCAACGCGGCTGCTGCCGGTCGGTTGCGTTTTTTCAGCGTCTGCTTGCGCGGGAAAGGCGGCTGACCGCATCGCGTTTTTCTGTAGCGGCGCTCTATGAACGCCGTCTGTCATGTCGAGTCCCGCCGTGGCGGGAAGACATCTCTCGCTAATCTTCCGGCAATAGGAAGAGATTCCTCGACTTCGCTCGGAATGACAAAGGTCGGCGCTTTCATATACCGTCGCTACAAATATCTTGGACCGATTGTTGATCTTAGCGCGACCGTTTCGTTCAGCGGGTTAAGCGCCGAGTGCTTTCCCTTTTCCTCCCTCATCCTTCCGCCTTCATCCTGTCGGAGGCCGGTTTCTGAAGGACAATCCAAAGCGTGTCGCTGGTCGGCAGTCGATCTTGCCAGCGGAAACGGCGAATGGTGAACCCAACTGAACGGGCCATGCGCGTAATTGTTTCAGGCGTAAAATAATTGACGTGGTCTGGAAAACGGAAGCCGCACCAGCGTTGCTTTCTGAAAACGCGGTTCCACGAATCGAAGTTGGGGACCTTGATGATTGCGACGCCACCCGGCTTGATCGTTCTCAGAGTTTCCTGCAAAAGGGTTCGCGGTTCGAGTTCGTGTTCGAGAAATGAACTCATGATCACGCCGGCGCAACTAGCGCCGGCCAGCTGTCTGAGACCGGACACGGCGTCAGCATGGATGAT
>JBEEGY010000330.1:0-2634 GCA_041167145.1 Verrucomicrobiota bacterium | reverse complement strand
ATCGGCATTCACAGCGGGCCGGTCAACAAAATCTCCGATGTAAACGATCGATCAAATCTCGCCGGCGGCGGAATCAATATCGCGCAGCGCGTGATGGATTGCGGCGATGCCGGGCACATCCTTCTTTCGAAACGGGTCGCCGAAGACCTCGAGCAACACAGCAAGTGGCGGCCGCAGTTGCAGGATCTGGGGGACTGCGAAGTCCAACACGGAGTGCGCGTGACTGTGGTGAATCTCTACACCGACGAGGTCGGTAATTCCGCGCTGCCGGAGAAAGTGGCGCGCGCGAAGCAGGAACAAGACGCAGCCGCGTTGGCCGCAGATGCCGCGACCGCGGCAGCCGCGGGTCACGCCATCTCGCGTCGCCGGCGAAAAGCCGCACTCGTCACAGGTTTTCTTCTTGTCATGCTTGCCATCGGTGCCGGCGTTTGGGTGTTTTCTCAACCGAAATCGGTCATAGCGAAAGGAATTGAATCACTGGCCGTAAAACCCCTCGACAATTTTTCCGGAGATGCGAACAAGAACTACTTCGCCGATGGAATGACCGATGAATTGACGACCAAACTCTCGCAAATCGGCGCGCTCAAGAGAGTCATATCCCGGTCCACCATGATGAAGTACAAGGTGTCGCCGAAGTCTGCTTCCGAGATAGCGCGCGAGCTAAACGTGGCCGCAATCGTGGAAGGTTCGGTCGTCCTTTCCGGAGAAGAAGCGCGGATTTCCGTGCAATTGATCGAGGCGGCGACCGAGAAAAATCTTTGGACGAATAGCTACACGCGGCATGTGGCAAACATCGTGCAACTGCAAAATGAAGTTGCCTTGGCCATCGCGAACGCCATCGCACTCAAATTAACACCAGGAGAAAAAGCACGGCTGGCCAGCGCCCGCGTGGTCAACCCGCAAGCGTACGATTACTACCTGCGCGGAAAGAGTGCTTATGGACCGACCAAAGAGGGCACCGACATCGGCATCGAAATGTTAGAGAAGTCCGTTTCCCTGGACGACACCTCTGCCGAAGCTTACGCGGAGCTGTCGAATGCCTATTGGAGCAAAGCCTTTTTCTTCTTTGAGGGCGACGCGAGGCAATGGGAGATGAAAGCCGAGGAAGCAGTGGCTAAAGCGCTTCAGCTGGATCCCGAACTGCCGGTCGCCCATGTGGCTAGGGCTCGGCTGCTCTGGAGACCGTCGAGTGGCTTTCAGCATGAAAAAGCGATCGCTGAGATTCGTCGCGCCCTGAGCGTAGCTCCGAATTTTTGGGATGCGCACCTCTTTCTGGGAGCGATCTATTTTCATGTCGGGCTGCTGGAAGAAGCGTTGCAACAATTGAAAAGGGCAGACGAGCTCAATCCTGGAAGTGCGAACATTAAGTTTCAGATTGCGTTAATGACGCTACTTCAGGGCCGCTCTAACGAGGCCTTCGCGATGATGGAGGCAAGTAAGACGGGTATGGTCCGAGCGTTTGTCGAATGCAACATTGCCAGCGCGCTCCTCTATGCCGGCCGAATGAACGAGGCCAGAGCTCGAATCGAGAGCGCCAAGGCACAATTCAAAGACGACGGCGGTATCCTCGCTTCCATGCAAGCTTTGTTTCTCGCCTTGGACGGCAATAAGACAGGCGCCAAAGAGAAGATCGATGAGGCGATCAAGATCGGTGAGGGCTACGGACATTTTCACCACACCACTCATGTCATCGCCGCAGCCTATGCGTTCATGGATGAACCGGATTTGGCGATGAAGTGGCTAAATTATACGGCAGAAAATGGATATCCAAATCTCACCTGGTTCGAGCGAGATCCCAACCTCGACAAACTTCGCAAGGAGCCGCGATTCATCGAATTCCTGGAGAAACTGAAGCCGGGATTCGAGCGTTTTAAGACGCTCGCACGAACCCCACTTCCAGCGAGCAATTAGTTCCGCGCAGCTTCGACCGTCAGATCGCCTTTGCGCTCGACGCTCGTACGCGGAGTTGAAATGATTGTCCGTTAGGCCTCGTGTGCGACAAACATGACTCCTGAGCACGAAGAAGATGTCGATCTTGAGATCGGGCATGTCCTCTTCATGGACATTGTGGGGTTCTCGAAACTGCTCGTGGATGAGCAGAGCAAATGTTCGCAGCGATTGAACCAGGTCGTTCGCAACACGAATCAATTCCGCGTCGCCGAAGCCGCAGACAAACTAATTCGGCTGCCCACCGGCGACGGGATGGTGCTTGTTTTCTTCAGCAGTCCGGAAGCGCCCGTGCGGTGCGCGGTCGAGATTGCCAGGGCGCTAAAGGATGGCGCGGACTTCGGTCTGCGCATCGGCATTCACAGCGGGCCGGTCAACAAAATCTCCGATGTAAACGATCGATCGAATCTCGCAGGCGGTGGAATCAATATCGCGCAGCGCGTGATGGATTGCGGCGATGCGGGACACATCCTTCTTTCGAAACGGGTGGCCGAGGACCTCGAGCACCACAGCAAGTGGCGGCCGCACTTGCAGGACTTGGGCGAATGCGAAGTCAAACACGGGGTGCGCGTGAACGTGGTGAATCTCTACACCGACGAGGTCGGTAATTCCGTTCTGCCGGAGAAAGTGGCGCGCGCGAAGCAGGAACAAGATGCGGCCGCGTTAGCCGCCGATGCCGCGACCGCG
>JBEEGY010000329.1:0-7537 GCA_041167145.1 Verrucomicrobiota bacterium | reverse complement strand
CTGCAACATTATGGATTGTGATGATTGGGGAGCGCACGCGCCTCGCGTGCTGTTCGCGGCGCCTCGCCGCGAATCCCTGATCCAGCTACAGATTGGTCGACGAGGGCGTCGACCACAACACGCGAGGGCGCGTGTGCTCCCCAGAAAGAACGAATGAAACGCGCTCGGAAAGATCGACATCGTCTCTCCCACGAGAACCGCTTGACCTGGCTGACGCTTTTCGCCGCCGCCCCGGCGATTTTGATCGCCCTCGCTCTTCTCTGGTTTGGGGATTACACCGCCAAAGTTCAATGGACGCTAACCTTGTTGATTGCCGGCTGCGCGGCGGGCTTTGTCTCAAGCGTGCGCGAACACGTGGTTCGTCCCCTGCAAACGATGACGAACCTGCTCGCGGCCTTGCGTGAAGGAGATTACTCAATTCGCGCGCGCGGCGCGCGTGAGAACGATGCACTTGGTGAAGCGCTGCTCGAAATCAATTCCCTCGGCGAAACTTTGCGTGTCCAGCGTTTGGGCGCGTTCGAAGCAACGGCGCTCCTGCGCACGATCATGGCGGAGATCGACGTGGCCGTTTTCACTTTCGACCCGGAACGCCGTTTGCGTCTGGTCAATCGCGCGGGTGAAAATCTGCTTGGGCAACCGATCGACAAATTGCTTGGTCGACGTGCCAGTGATCTTGGTCTCGCGGCTTGTTTCGAATCAGATGAAGACGCGCCCCTCAATCTTAGTTTTCCTGGAGGATCCGGCCGCTGGGGCGTGCGACGCAGTACCTTTCGCGAGCGCGGCCTTCCGCACGAATTGCTAGTGCTCACGGATTTAAGCCGCACGCTGCGGGAGGAGGAACGAATCGCCTGGCAAAGACTCGTGCGCGTGCTCGGACACGAGATGAACAACTCACTCGCGCCGATCAAATCGATCGCCGGCAGTCTGGAGTCGTTGTTGCGCAGGCAACCGCCGCCGAGCGATTGGCAGGATGACGCGCGCAGTGGCTTGAAATCGATTGCTACGCGCGCCGATTCACTCAGCCGTTTTATGCAGGCTTACGCGCGCCTGGCTAAACTTCCGCCGCCGCAGAAGGAAGAACTCAATCTGGGCGAACTGATTCGCCGCGTCGCCAGCCTCGAAACACGAATGACCATCGAAGTCCGGCCCGGAAGGGAATTGTCGATCTTAGCGGACGGCGCGCAGATCGAGCAGCTGCTTATCAACATTTTGCATAATGCCGTGGATGCTTCGCTGGACACACGCGGCGGCGTCGTGGTCGGATGGCGCGAAGAGGGTGATTGCGTGGAGGTTTTCGCGCAAGACGAAGGGCCGGGAATAATGAACCCGACCAACCTGTTTGTTCCGTTCTTCACCACCAAGCCAACCGGCTCCGGTATCGGTCTCGCGCTCAGTCGCCAGATCGCGGAAGCGCATGGCGGTTCGCTGACGCTTGCGAATCGGAAAGGAAAATCGGGCGCAGAAGCGTTGCTGCGTTTGCCGCAGTAAAAATGGGTCATCCTGAGTCGCGCGGACGATGAGGGAACTCACATTCACGGTTCGTGTCTACGTTTTTGTTAGGATGATCAGCGCTTCGAGTGTGAGGTCCTTCGCTCCGCGCAGGATGACACACGATTTTATTGAATCGCGTCGTCCCGAAGTTGGGACGGGCGTGTCCCATAAGCGAAGTTTTTCGTGAGAGTGGCTGGCAAGATCGACAATTACAAAGTGTTGTTTTACAGCCACTTGTGACTTTGTTTTTGGCGGTGGCACGGCCTTTGCAATAGGGGCGGCATCCCTAAGAAACTTTTGAATCCAATGATGACGCGCGACGCATCTCAAAGGAAACAACATTTAACGAGAAAGAAAATATGAAACCGACATTAGAACCAATCGACCAACGCGAAAATTGCGATGCTTTCGCGTTCCGCGCCGATCACCGATTACCAATTACCGATTGCCACTATCATTCCGTGGCGTTGGGGGGTTACAACGGCGCACGCTCCCCCAAGACTTCCTTCCGCAACATCAGCAACGATTACTTCAAGAACGAAGCCCCGCACAGTTTTGTCGCGGAAGCTTCATTCTTCGCCGCGATTGTGCTGACCGCGGCGGTGCCGTTGATGAACGGAGTCTCCGCGCTCGCGCATTTCGTTCGAGCGATCGGCGCAGTTTGATCGAACAATCTTAACGACCATGATGCAAAAGAGCGAAGCGAAAGCTGAAAACACAATTGTGCGACCGACCGGCTTTACGTCTAGCCTTTCTTCAATGGACAAACCGCGCCCGGAGATTGCGGCCAAGAAACGTAAGCGTCGCATCATGATTATTGCGGGGTCGGTCCTTGGATTGATTGTCATCACTTTTGCGCTGTCGCGTTTGAAGCCGGCCGTGCCGAGCGTGGACCGCTCGACGGTTTGGATCGACACGGTGAAACGCGGTCCAATGGTGCGACAGGTCCGCGGCTTGGGCACGCTCGTTCCGGAAGAGATTCGCTGGATTCCGGCAAACACTGAGGGCCGCGTGGAAAAGATTATTGTTTGGCCGGGCACACCAGTGCAGGTCGACACAGTTATTTTAGAATTGAACAGCCCCGAGCTCGAACAATCGGCTCACGATGCCGAATCGAAGGCCACGGCGGAGGAAGCTGAGCTGACAACCTTGCGCGCAACTTTGCAACGTGAACTTCTTGATCAGGAATCGACGACCGCACGCGTTCACTCGGAATTTGAACAGGCCAAGATGGAGCGCGAGACGAACGATCAGTTGGCCAAGAACGGTTTGGTTGCGCAACTCGTTTACAAGACTTCGAAAGTAAAAGAAGCCGAGCTGGCCAACCGTGATCAAATCGAACTGAAGCGACTCGAGTTTGCCCGCGGCTCGATTGAGCCGCAGATCGCTTCGAAACAAGCGGCGGTCGACCAGGCCAAACAGCTCGCAAAATTAAAACTGAATCAAGTGGAAGCCCTGCACGTGCGGGCTGGACTGGCTGGGGTATTGCAGCAATTGCCTGTGCAGATTGGCCAGCGTGTGAAGCTTGGCGACAACCTCGCGCGAGTGGCCGATCCAACGAAACTCAAAGCGCAGGTAAAGATTGCGGAGACGCAGGCCAAGGACATTCAAAAGGACCAGAAGTCCGTCATCGACACGCGCAACGGGGTGGTCAACGGCCACGTCGTCCGTGTCGATCCGGCGGTGGAGCAGGGCACAGTCACGGTCGATGTTGCCCTCGACGGCGAGTTGCCGAAAGGCGCTCGTCCGGATTTGAGTGTCGATGGAACGATCGAGCTGGAGCGGCTCGACAATGTTATTTATGTCGGCCGGCCTGCTTTCGGCCAGGAAAACAACACGGTTGGAATTTTCAAACTTGTCAGTGGGACTTCGGAGGCCGTGCGCACTCCGGTCAAACTGGGCAAGAGCTCAGTCAACACCATTGAAATCGTGAATGGTCTTCAGCCGGGAGACCAAGTCATTCTCTCCGACACGAGCGCGTGGGACGCGCACGAACGAATTCGCCTTAACTAAGAAAACTATGCCTGCAACCCTAACTACCGAAGAACCAAAACGAACTGTTATGCAAAACGGATCAACACCTCTCATTCAACTCCAGAGCGTCACGAAGGTCTTTTTGACTGATGAAGTGGAAACCCACGCGCTGGCCGGAATCCATCTCGACATTCGCATGGGTGAGTACCTCTCGATCGCCGGCCCGTCGGGTTGCGGCAAGTCGACGTTATTGTCCATCTTGGGTCTTCTCGATACGCCAAGTGACGGAAGTTATTCCTTGAAAGGAACGGAAGTCGCGAACCTGTCCTTCCCTGAGCGCGCACGCATCCGCAATCGCGAGATCGGATTCATCTTCCAAAGCTTTAATTTGATCGGCGACCTGACCGTGTTCGAAAACGTAGAGTTGCCGCTCACATATCGCGGAATGCCGGGGGCTGAGCGCAAAGCGTTTGTGAACGAAGCACTCGAACGCGTCGGCATGGGGCATCGCGCCAAACATTTGCCGAGTCAGCTCTCCGGCGGTCAGCAACAGCGCGTGGCGGTGGCCCGCGCGCTTGCGGGCAAGCCGGCCATTCTTTTGGCGGACGAACCGACCGGCAACCTCGATTCGCGCAACGGTGAAGCGGTCATGGATTTGCTCAAGGAATTACATGCTGCCGGCGCGACCATTTGCATGGTCACGCACGATGCGCGTTTTGCCCAGCATGCCGATCGCACCGTGCACCTCTTCGACGGTCGCGTGGTGGAGGACAATCGCATCGCAGCATAGTTACCCGCCAGTCCCTATGGAAGATCGATATCTTATATGATAAGCGATCTTCGATACGCGGTGCGGGTTTTGGTGAAGAGCCCGGGCTTCACCCTGATAGCCGTTCTCGCCGTGGCCCTCGGTATCGGCGCCTCGACGACGATGTTCTCGGCGATCAATGCGCTTTTGCTGCGGCCGATGCCCCTAATTCAGGATCAGGATCGTCTTCTCTACATTTCGCAGTATTTTACCAAGCAGCCGGATCAGGATGCGGGCACTTCTTTTCCCGATTACCTGGAGTTCAAAAAACAGGTTACCACGTTGGAAGGATTTGCTGCGATCCAGGAGGCGACCTTTATCGTGTCGGACGGAGAAAAACCGGAACGTTATCTCGGCGGCCAAATCTCCGCGGAAGCGTTTTCGTTTCTTGGCGTCCAACCGATTTTGGGTCGCCAGTTTCGTCCGGAAGAAGACGAACTTAATGCTGCGCCGGTGGCCTTGGTTGGCTACGACGTCTGGCAGAATCATTTTGGCGGGGACCGCGGAATCGTTGGAAGAACAGTTCCGATCAACGGCAAACAGGCGACCATTATCGGCGTAATGCCCAAAGGCTGGCGTTTTCCGGAGATTTGCGACATCTGGATGCCGCTGCAGATGAGTGAGAAAGATCATCCGCGCGGCAATCATTTTCTCGATTGCATCGGCAAATTGAAAAAAGGAGCGACGGTCGCCCAGGCGCGGGCCGAGATGGAAGCAATCAGCGCCCGTATCTCCGTGCAATTTCCGGACACGAACAGCGGGAACAGCGTGCACGTGAAACCTTTCCGGGAGGAAATGGTAAAAGACTTTAAGACACTTACTCTGCTCGTAATGGGCGCGGTGCTCTTCGTTCATCTCATCGCGTGCGCGAACGTGGCCAATCTGCTGCTGGCGCGCGCCGCGACGCGCGCTCGGGAAATCGCGATTCGCCTCGCCCTGGGCGCGGGACGTTCCCAGATTGTGCGCCAACTTTTAAGCGAGAGTCTCGTGCTCGGGATTGCCGGGAGCGCACTCGGTCTGATTCTCGCCGTCTGGGGAGTCGACTTGATGCTGACCGCGCTTCCCACGGAGATGCCTTATTGGATCCATTTCGATTTTGACTGGCGCGTATTCCTTTTCGCAATCGGCATCGGCGCGATTTCGAGCGTGATTTTTGGATTGTTTCCGGCATTGCAAGCGTCGCGCCCGCACCTTGTCGATGTTCTCAAAGAAGGCGGCAGATCGAGCGGAGGCGGGGCAAAAGGTCAGCGCGTCCGCAGTTCGCTGGTCGTCGCGGAAGTGGCGCTGGCTTTGATCCTGTTGATCGGAGCGGGATTGATGATGCGGAGTTTTATGAAGCTTCAGCGCACGGATATCGGAGCAGACCCTTCAAATACACTCACTTTTCGTGTTGGCCTGCCCGAGACGCAGTTTCCGGACAAGAAGATGCCGGGCCGGTTTTTCGAACAGCTTATTCCAAAGCTTGCCAGCCTGCCGGGTGTGGAGAGCGCGGGAGCTGCGACTTCGCTTCCAGCTTCGGGAAACATCGGTGTAGAAGCCCTTGTTCTGGAGGGCGAACCCGAGCCCAAACAGTTACAGGACGCTCGCCTTATGCGCACCCTCTCGATTACCCCGGGTTTTCTTCAGACTGCGCGGATCCGATTATTGCGCGGCCGTGATTTTACCACGGCCGATAGCAAGGACTCTCCGCGCGTCGTGTTAATTGACGAAGACGCGGCGCGAGCGTGGTTCCCAAATCAGGATCCGCTTGGTCATCAATTGCGGCAGATTGGCAAACCTGGAGAGCCGCCGAAGTGGGCCACCATCATTGGAGTGGTGAGGCCGGTCGTTTTCGAGCGATTAACCAGCAAACGTCTTTATCCATCGGCCTACTTTGCCCAGTATCAAAATGCGGAACGCTTTCTGTCCGTCGCCATGCGGACGAAGACGAATCCGAAGAAATTCGTGAATGTGGCGCGCAGCACAGTTCTGGAAGTGAACAAAGAGCTGCCCATCTATCGCGTGCTGACAATGGATGAAGTTCTGGCCCAATCCTTCTGGGAGAGAAAATTCTTCGGCTCCCTTTTCATCATTTTTGCCGGGCTCGCGCTGTTCCTTGCTTCGCTCGGGTTGTACGGCGTGATGTCTTACGCGGTCCGCCAGCGCACGCAGGAAATCGGTGTGCGCATGGCCCTGGGCGCGCAGGCCAGCGATGTATTGCGCATGGTGACCGGCCAGGGGATGCGATTGATCGGGTTGGGCCTGATTATCGGATTTGTCGGCTCCTATTTCCTCATGCAACTGCTCGCCGGCAGTCTGCACGGCGTCTCCGCGCATGATCCACTCAGTTTCACAATTGTGCCGATCATTCTCTTTGTTGTCGGACTGCTTGCCTGCTACCTGCCGGCGCGGGCGGCTATGCAGTTGAATCCAGTGGAAGCTCTTCGCTACGAATAATACAAGGTCGACATCTTTATGTTGCAGGAATTGCGTCTCGCATTTCGAAGTTTAGCGAAGAGTCCGGCGTTCGCTGCGATTGCGATCCTGAAACTGGTCGTTGGGCAAGGCATGTCGCTTACGGCGGTGGGAATCGTGGTCGGTTTGCTGGGCGCCTTCGCTCTCACGCGTCTCCTCGCAAGTCTGCTCTTCGCCGTGGGCGCGACCGACGCGGGTACCTTCGTCTGGATTCCGCTTCTCCTCGTCTCCGTTTCCTTTTTTGCCTGTTACATCCCGGCTCGACGCGCGGCCCGGCTCGATCCGATCAAAGCCCTGAGTTCAACATGAACACACTGCTGCAAGACATTCGTTACGGATTCAGAATGCTAATTAAACACAAAGGCTTTACCGCAGTCGCGGTCATCGCGCTCGGTCTCGGCGTTGGCGCGAACACCGCGATCTTCAGCCTGGTGAACGGCGTTCTCCTCCGTCCGCTTCCGTTTCCGGACGCCGAACGCATCATCTACATCGAAGGCAAAAATCCTGCGGCGGCGGGCATTACCGAGAGCAACATCTCGTTTCTCGACTTTACTGATTGGTCGCAACAAACCGATCTCTTCGCAAGCACCGCCGCCTACTGGACCGGTACCGCCAACTTTGGTGCGGATGGGGCGGAGCCGGAACGCGTGCCGCGCGCCGGCGTGACGACCGGGTTCTTCTCTGTGCTCGGGGTCCAGCCTGTTCTCGGACGAACGTTCGTTCCCGAAGACGACAAAGGGTGGCCGCAAACCGTCGCGATCATCAGCCACGGCTTATGGAAGCGCCGCTTCGGATCTGATCCGGCCATCG
>JBEEGY010000328.1:0-4993 GCA_041167145.1 Verrucomicrobiota bacterium | reverse complement strand
CGATGCCGGGGTCCGCGACTTCTGACACCGCATCCGGGCGAGATGAAGCGGCTCTTCGAACATGGAAAAATGTCGCGGGCAGGAACGGCGCGACATTTTTGCGATCAATTTCCAGTTACGCTCCTGCTGAAAGGCAGCCGCACCATCGTCTGCGAACGCGAGCGGCCGTTAAGTTACAATTCGACCGGAAATCCGGGGATGGCGACCGGCGGAATGGGTGACGTCCTCACGGGGGTGTGTGCCGGCCTGGCTGGACGGAAATTGACTTTTTACGATGCTGCTCGAATCGGGGCGTGGGCTTGCGGGCGGGCGGCCGAGATTTCGATATTCAACGCGAAGACCAGTGAAGAATCTCTTTTAGCTCGTGAGATTCTGGCGCACCTTGGGGAAGCTTTTAACGATTTACGAAACCCGACTGTCTAACTCATACGATGGACATGTATCCTCAAAGCGTGCCACCAGCCGCCCAGCCGCACGCGCAAGACACGGTCTGGGCTCGTCTGAAGAAGGCGCTCGGCCCGGTCGGGGCAGTGGGAATTCTGATCGTGAAATTTTTCGCGAAACTGAAGTTCGTCATCCTCCCACTCCTGAAGTTCTTGCCGTTATTGCTCAAATCGGGCGGCACGATGCTGTTGATGATCTGGATCTACACCATGATGTGGGGCTGGAAATTCGCAGTTGGTTTCGTGCTACTGCTCCTTGTGCACGAATGCGGTCACCTGCTGGTGGCGAAGAAGTTTGGTTTGAAGGTGGGTGCGCCTGTCTTCATTCCATTTATGGGCGCTTTCATTGCGCTGAAAGAAGCCCCGCGAAATGCCTGGATGGAGGCCTGCGTTGGGATAGGTGGCCCAATGCTCGGCACGGCCGGCGCGCTGGTCTGCAATCTCCTCGGCGAAAGCTTTCACGCGCCGATCTTTATCGCTCTGGCCTGGTTCGGTTATTTCCTGAATCTCTTCAACCTGACGCCGGTCGGGATGCTGGATGGCGGACGCATCGTCACTGCTCTATCGCGGTGGCTTTGGCTCCCGGGATTCGCCGTGCTGCTCTGGTTTGGCTGGACATATCCGAACTTCATTGTCTGGCTCCTGGTGATAGCGTCATTGCCCCGGGTTATCTCCTTGTTCCGAAAGAAAACCGAAGAAGAGCGGCGTTACTACGAGGTCACATCATCGCAGCGCTGGACGATGTCTCTATTATATTTCGGATTGATTGCATTGCTTCTTTTCGGAATGCAATTGGCCTCGAAAGATTTGCAGAACCAGGGCTTGCCCGCGCATCACCGAGCGGACGACCCGGTCATGCAATAAACCAGATTATTCCCGGGAGGGACGAGCTCGTCTCGTCCCAAGAGAAAGGTCCCAGCCGGACGAGACGAGCTCGTCCCTCCCGTCGGATTTCCGGCAGCGGCCTGCTCTACGGGGCAATCAACTTCTGAAACCGCGGATCATTTCGGATGGGATCCCACTCCCAGCGATATTTCAAGTCGTTGATCGTTATGCTGTAATCAACGCTGTCGACCGCCCCGGGCGTTTTGAGCAGTCGCTCGAGCAAGGCGATCGCCCGATCATTCTCTCCCACCCGCGCGTAGATAAGGGCAAGATACGAGTTCATGATCGCGCCGTCGTAGGCGTCCTTCGATTCCGGCTTTAACTCCACGGCGCGTCCGCCTTCGCGCACAGCGTCTGCCTTGCGACCGGCAAAAGCGTAAAACCATCCCAGATTTGCATGCCGATCGGCACTTTCGGGCGCTTCCTGGACCGCGGCTTCGAATGCGGGCCGCGCCAGCGCAAAATATTTCTGGGCGTTCGCCGTGTCCCCTTGCGCCAGAAAAACGCATCCTTGCAGAAAAGTTTTGGGGGTCGATCCAGCGTTCGTGTACGATACCTCAGCGAGAGGCGTTCCTTCCAGTGCGCTCGTAGCCGCCATAAAATTCCGATCGATCATGGCCACATCCCACCGGCAACTGGTAATTTCGCCATCGGGATCCGTCGTAGCGGGAACCTGACCAAGTAGATACTTGAGCGATCCAGTATCGCCTTTCCACCAGAAATCAACGTAGCCGCTTTGAATCTTGGCCACGAGCGACGCCGGCGCCATGGCACGCATTTGCGCGGCCCAGCGCGATGCTTCTGGCCAACGGCGAAGCGCCGTGTTGGTACAGAGCAGATTGCGCACGACATTCGGATTCAGCGGATCCAGCTTCTGGCTTTTTTCGTACGCCCGCAGCGCTTCCTGCCAATAACCCTGCCGGCGCTTGATCGCTGCGATGGTTGCCCCGATATCGGCATTGTTAGGCGAAAAATGCGCAGCGGTGTCCAATTCCTGCAGAGCCCGGGCGTAATCCTGGTCTATCCAAAAACTGCATTGCGCGGATGCGAGATGCGCTTCGGCCAGGTTTGGCTGGAGCCGGAGTGCGATGTCCGATTCCGTCTGCGCTTTCCCTTTCCAGCTATCGAGTGGCTCATAGTAGTGGAAAATCTGGACTTGAGTCGACGCGAGGCGTGCATGGGCCAGCGCAAAATTCGGGTCGAGCGTGATTGCTTGCCTATAAAGCTGTTCCGCTTTTTTGAAATCTTCGAGCAGCGTATCAGGATTACGTTCGATTTGATTGGCTTGGAGATAGACGACATAGGCCTCCGAGTTGCCAGTTGGTTTTTTTACCACTCGCGCCCTTTCGCCGGGGCTCAACGTCACGCGGAGTGCGTCCGCAATTTCTTGCGCCAGTTCTCCCTGCAAACCGAGTGAATCGGCCAATGTTCGATCGTAGCGATTCGCCCAGAGGTGACGATCATGCCGTGCGTCGATTAGCTGCACGTTGACGACGATACGGTTTCCTTCGCGCCGCACACTTCCTTCCAGCACATTCCCAACCGAGAGATCTTTGCTGATCGCGCGCAGATTGTGGGATTCCTTCGAGCCACGGTAGCTCATCACGCTGGTCCGGCTGATTACACGCAGACCCTCGATCCGGGACAAGCTAGTCAAAATGTCATCCTGGATACCGTCGGCAAAAAATGCATTCGCCTTGTCGTCACTGAAGTTTTCGAAAGGGAGCACGGCGATACTCTTTTCCGATCGCGGCGCGAGAAAGAAAAAGAGAGAAGCCACGGCTAATGCCAAAAGCACGCACCCTCCGATTAGAAAATTGCGACGACGCCATCGCGCTGAAGGTTGCGCCGCCGCTGCGGCACCAGCGCTTTCTTCCTGCGCCGTTCTGATCTTTTCCGGCAAGGCCGGATTTCCCGCCTCACCGGTGTAGAGATTCACAACACCAACCCGGAGGCCGTGCTTGACCGGGCATTCCCCAAGATCATGCAACAATGGCTCCCATTGACGGAATTGGCTGAGATCTTCGGCGACGCGCCTGGAAAGAAGAATGTGCCCGGCATCGGCGCAATCCATCACTCGCTGCGCGAAATTGATTCCGGCGCCCGCGATGTTGACTCGATCATTGACATCACGAACCTGATTGACGGGTCCGCTGTGAATCCCCATCCGCAATTGAATCCGCGGATGATTTTTCAACGCCTTGCTGATCTCGACCGCACAAAGGACTGGTGCCTCGGGGCTGTTAAAAAAAACAAGAGCCATGCCGTCGCCGACCGGAAGCCGGACGAGCTTCCCTCCATCTTCCGCAACACGGAAAGCGGCGGTGCTGCGCACGATCTGCGCAAGCTCTTCCTGTAGTTCGCGCTGGTCATCGATCAGAAGTTTCGAATAACCGACCACGTCCATGAACAGAACGTGACCGATCTCCAACTGACCACCCGAATCCTCAATCGACATCTCGCGATTAACGGTTAACCCGCCAAGGGGATTATCACGAGCGAAAAACAGGCCGCCTTTCGAGGGAGGTCGCCCAATGCTACTTTGGATAATGGCGTTTGAGCTCGAATCGAACTACAAACCAAAAGGCGACCAAGGCCAGGCCATTGCCAAGCTGATCAAGTCTGTCGAGGCGGGGAACCGACATCAAACCCTGCTTGGTGTGACCGGGTCGGGCAAGACCTTCACCGTCGCTAATGTTATCCGTGAGGTGGAACGGCCGACTCTGGTCATCTCTCACAACAAGACATTGGCGGCGCAGCTTTATTCCGAGTTCAAACAGTTCTTTCCCCGCAACGCCGTCGAATATTTTGTCAGCTATTTCGACTATTATCAGCCGGAAGCCTACATCCCGCGCTCGGACACCTACATCGAGAAGGATTCATCGATTAATGAAGAAATTGAGCGGTTGCGTCTCTCGGCCACGAGCGCACTTCTGTCCCGACGCGACACCATCGTCGTAGCGAGTGTCTCCTGCATCTACGGCGTCACTTCACCGGAAGATTACGCGCGCATGCTGCTCACCGTGAAACGCGGTCAGCAGATCAGCCGGGAAGCCGTTCTCGGCCGTCTCATCGACATGCTTTACGAACGCAATGATATGAATTTCTCGCGCGGACGGTTCCGTGTGCGCGGCGACGTCGTGGAAGTTTATCCAGCCACGGCCGATGAAGAAGCCATTCGCATGGAATTTTTCGGCGACGAGATAGACGCAATCACGCGCTTCGATCCCCTCACCGGTCACGCGCGTGACGCGCTCGGCGTCATCACATTTTTTCCGGCGAAACAATTCGTGACCCCGGCCGACAAGCTAAACCGCGCGCTCATGTCGATCCGGAACGAACTCGAACACCGCATCGTCGAACTCGAAGCGCAGGGGAAACTGCTCGAGGCGCAGCGGCTGCGGATGCGCACGGAATACGACCTCGAGATGCTGCAGGAGATGGGATTCTGTAACGGCATTGAGAATTACTCGCGGCATTTGTCCGGCAGAGAGCCGGGATCGCGGCCTTTTACGCTGCTCGACTTTTTCCCGAAAGATTTTTTGCTCGTCGTCGACGAATCGCACGCAACCATTCCGCAGATCGGCGGGATGTATGAAGGAGATCGTTCGCGTAAGAGCGTGCTGGTGGATTACGGATTCAGATTGCCGAGCGCGCTCGATAAT
>JBEEGY010000327.1:0-8496 GCA_041167145.1 Verrucomicrobiota bacterium | reverse complement strand
GAATAAGCACGCGCGTTGCGGCGTCGAAGGAAGATCGACATGAAAACTATCACCGCGGTCATCGTTCTTCTGGGAGTTGCCGTTCTGGTTCGGGCCGACCAAACGATCGAGAGCGTGCAACAAGCCTTAAAAGATCAGGGCTTTTACTACGGCGAAGTCACCGGTGAGAAAAATAACGACACGACCGCGGCGATTCGTCGATACCAGATTCGCAGCGGCTTGCAGGTTACGGGCGAATTAAATGATGAAACGCTGCGTTCAATTCAAAACAGCAAACCCGCTTCTCCGGCGCCCGCAACAACTTCGGTCCCGGCGATGGGTGCCTCGCCCTCGCCCTCGCCTTCGCCGGATACATCCGACTTACGGGACGAATCGGTCGCGAAAAGTCCTGCGCCCCTGCAACCGCCGATCACCGCCCCGCAAGATCGACAATTGCATCCGCGCGATGCCGAAGCGCCGGCGCCTGCGACCGGCGATTTGTTTGCGGGAACGCCGTACGAGGGTTCTCCGCCGGACATGCAACGAAGCGTGGTGATTTTCGCACAAAGAGCGCTCGGGCGCCGCGGCCTTTATCACGATGAAATCAACGGCGTTTTTGGACCTCGCCTCGAATTTTCGCTACGCGCCTACCAGTCTCGGGTTGGGCTACCAATCACGGGGCGTCTCGATTTGGGAACACTGGCGGCACTCGAGCTTTTGCCCGGCGCAAACGAGCCGGTTTACACGCCGCGACGCCGGATTTGGAGAGGCCGTCCCGTGCCGGAGCCACCGGTGCGGGGCGAATGGATTCGTCCGTAATTGATTGATTCGCCTCCCGGCTCATCGACCCTCTCGGCTTTGTCCGTTTACGTCGCGCGACTCTCCGCCTGAGGCGGACTCAGTTGTCGAGGGAGTCGCGCCTCTAGTTCTCGAAGTGCATGGATTGAAGTTCGGCGAAGACTGTGCCTATAAAAATGTGCGCCTCGATGCGGAGCAAAAGCCGATCGGAATCGTCTGATATCCAAATGGTGGCCCGGCGAAATTTTCGATACGGTTCCAGCTCGAGGTTCTTGCCGATTCGGTTGAGCTTCAAGTCGAGCCTAATCGCGTTGTAAGTTCCGGCACGAACTGAAAGTTTTTCGCGGCGCGTAACCGTAACGGTTGCGAGATAAGCCGAAGTCTGAGGATACACCACGACGCGACAGGCGCTTCCGTCTTTGAGCGACTGGCTGCGAAGATAGAGCATGGCGGAATTGAGTTCGTACAAACTGGGGAAACTAAATTCCCGGTTCTTGCTCGCAGTGCCTTCAGTTCGCTCGCTTGTTACACCACCCTCCCTGAAAGTGAGATGCGTCGTAATGTCCTTCGAGCGATACGATTCAGTCTGTTTAAGTTCGACCGGACGAAGCGTGTCGGCATCAGCGAGCGCCCGGCCGTTTGCATCCAGCTTCCACAAGGTACGGGCCAGGCCGACAGTTCCTCCGGTCCCATCGAGCTGAAAACGGTTTGCGGGGGTCTTTGTGAAGTGGGCTTCGCCGGTGGCGGCGGTGAAGCCGCTCCAACCAAACGCATAGGATGCGCGCAAAGAGCGAAGGGGCGGAAAAGCGGGCGGATCCTTGGTGAGGGTTGACTGCCAGCCCGCCGCGCGAGCACTGCCGACGCAGAGCAATGCGCAACCGCAACAGAACGCAATCAGCCATGCGGTGCGGTGTAGATGCCGATCTTGGCGAAAAGTTTGCCGGCCGAGCGAATGTTGAAAGCCGGCCTGCTGAGTTTCCACGCGTACGAAAAAAACACACGCGAGTTTTGGCCCGCGTGTGTTTCTAAATAACTGAGTTAAAAAGTTAGGGTTTCTTTGTTGCCGCCGGACTGGCCGTGGCTGAGGCGGCCGCACTGGCCGAGGCCTTTGCCGCCGGACTGGCTGAGGCACCCGCACCCGTTGCGGTACCCGCGCCCGTTGTGGCACCCGCACCCGTTGTGGCACCCGCACTGGCGGTGGGAAGCGGAGAGGAAACGCGGCCCGGTTTGTTCAAAACAGTGATCACGTCGTTTGTGAAATCGAAATTCTCTTTCGCGAACAAAAGCAACGGCACGCCGTTGAGACTCATGCCCGATCGATCGAACACGAGGTCCATGCTGTTCGCTTTCACCTTATCGTTAACCACGTCGCTAATTTCTTTCACAATACCTTCACGCATCCGCAAAGCTTGTTCCTGCAGCTGTCGCTCGCGCGTTTGACGAAATTCGTTGATCTCGCGCTCCATGTTTTTGATGTTGGCGATCTTGTCATCGCGCTCCTTGGCCTTTTGCGTCTTGGCATCCGCGCTCAGGGCCGGGGCATCGAGTTGTTTGTTCAGGTTGTTAATCTCGTCGAGCACTTTCTTGTAGGATTCGGCGCGCTCGTCGTATTCTTTTTTGGCCTGATTTTTCGCGTCGTTGATTTTTGCTTCGGCGTCTTTGGTCTTTGAGAATTCCTTAAAGGCACGATTCATGTCGACCGTGCCGACTTTAAGGGTGCCTTGAGCAAAGGCAGCCAGCGGCAGTGCGAGCCCGAAAGCTAGAATGAGAGAGAAGAGTTTTTTCATAACAGAGGTAAACAGGTCGTCGGAAATGCGTTAGACCGCAAGCATCAATATTTGCTCAAAATTGATAACCTACGTTGAAATTGAACCGCCCTCCGCCACCCAACCCTGGATGCTGGATCGGAATGCCATAGTCAATTCGGAGCGGTCCAATCGGTAAGACCAGCCGGACGCCAAAACCAACATCCGAGACTATGTTGTCTGCGGAAAAGTCATACGAACTGGCATTGACGAAACCGGTGTCGTAAAAAACCGCCACCCGCGCCTTCTCCGGAATGACCGGGAAAGTGAATTCAGCCGTGGCCCGGGCCAGGGACTTTCCACCAGTGGGCTCGCCATTTACATCTCTCGGACCAACGTCGCGGAAAGCGAAACCGCGAAGGTTATTTGAGCCGCCCAGGAAGAGACGGTCGAATATGGGAACTCTATTGCCATTACCCCAACTCTCTACCGTGGCCGCTTCACCGTTAAGGACCAGAATCGTGTCCCAGGGAAAATGAAAATATTGCGAACCCTCAAGGTCAACACCGTAAATCTGCGTATCACCGCCCAGGAAACCGCCCGCTACATAAGGCGCCAAGGAAATTCGCTGGCCCCTTCGCGTGAGGAGCGGATTATCGCGCCGATCAAAAACGATACTGCTAAGAATTTCACTCCGTAACTGCGCTCCCTCTTCCGCCACGATTGCCGGCGAGGAGGTCGTGACATTAAAAATTTCGAGCTCTTCAAGGCGATATCCCAGGGTCGCATACATGAATGCGTTGAGCGGTTTGCGAAGTTCCATGGCGATTCCGTAATTGCGCTGATCATAAACGGCGCTGAGATAATTCGCCTCACTGTAAAATGCCGACCCACTAAGCGCGAGCCTGCGATCCAGAAACCAAGGCTCGGTCAGCGAGACCAAGAAATCTTTTCGTTGTAGTCCGCCCTGGACACGCAATCGGAATTTTTGGCCCGCCCCGACGAAACCCGGCCAATCCTTGATATCGAAATTGCCCTGCGACAGTTCGGCAAAAGCAACCAGGTTGTCGATCGTGCTGAAGCCGCCGCCAAAACTGAGCGACCCGGTGCGTTTTTCTTCCAGTTGAATGGTAAGGTCCTTCCGCCCGGCGACACCGGTGTCTTCGGGATAGGTCTCGACCTTGGCAAAATACCCGAGATTTTCCAGACGCTTCTTCGTAGAATCCACCCGCACCGTGTTGTAAACGTCTCCCGGTGTAATCATGACTTCGCGGCGAATCACCTTATCCTTGGTCCGCGTGTTGCCCACGATGTTGATCCGCTGCACAAAGGAGCGATTGCCTTCTTCAATCTTGTAGGAAACATCAATCCGGCCCGGCCCGGAGGGCTTTCCGCTGGGCTGCACCTCGAGATCGACATAGCCGCCCGTACCGTAGGCATCGGCAAGCGCCTTGGCATCGTCCCGCAGCGCTTTGGGCGAATAAACCGTGCCCTCTTTCATCTTGAAGATTTTGCGAATTTTCTCCTCCGTCGTCGACTTGAAGCCCGTAATCGAGATCCTGCCCACGTGATATTGAATCCCTTCCACGACTGCGATCGTGATTATCAGCGGGCCTTTCTCGCGCTCCTTGCGCACATCCTTCACTTCCACGTCGATGTAGCCGTGGTTCTGATACCACTCCCGAATGCTGTCCAGGTCCTGTCGTAATTGGTTTTCATCCAACCGCCCGGACTTATCGAAGATGGCCAGGACGGTCTTGCCCCGGGTCTTCATCTGCTTGCGCAAAACCCGATCGCTAAACGCCGTGTTGCCCTCAAATCGAATGCTTCGGACCGCGCCTCTCACACCTTCATTAATGGTGTAGACGACCCGGGACAGTCCACGCTTCTCATCGATCGAGTCGACACGGTATTTCACATCGATGTCGGTAAACCCGCGCGCTTGATACATCTCAATGATATCCTGGCGTCCCTTCTCCATTTCTTCTTCGTTCACCATCGCGTTGATCTTGAGCTTGATCTTTTTGCGGATCGCCTTGGCCCCAATCCGGTCCGCGCCTTCAATCTCAATTTCGCGCACGACCGAGCGCGCCTGCACCGCCACGATCACTTTCACGCCGCCGGCTTCCGGTTCGGCAAAAATGCGAACATTCAGGATGGCCCCGGTTGTATACAGAGCACGAATGTCTTGTTCGACTACCTGGTTGTTATACGGCTGCCCAACTCTCGTGCGCATTTGCGCGAGAATCCGCTCCTTGCTCACAATCGCCGGGCCACTGAACCGAACATCGATCGACTGCACAATAGGCGGTCCTTGGGGCTGCGGTTCTTGTCCTGAGACCGCACCCACCAGCGCCACGAAAAGCAAAAACACTAACGACAGCGCGGGGCGGTGAATAAGTGCTGGTTGCTTGGCCATAAAGATGTCGAGTCCCGCGTAGACAAACTCACGCGGGACAGGCGTGGTATATGGGGAATAAGAAGGCGTTCGTCAAGGCGCGATTTTTTAGTGAACGGATTGGGCGTTGTCCATAGACAACGCCGGGTCCCGTTCAGTTCAACAGTTCGTACCAGTTGTTTCGCCGCCGCGGTGCGTAGCCGGCATCGCGAATGAGCGATTCTATCTGTTCCGCGTTGAGCCGGAACGTCGTCCCGGCGCTGCTCACCACGTTTTCTTCCATCATGACCGACCCGAAATCGTTCGCCCCATACTTCAGTGCTATCTGTCCGATGTCCGGGCCTTGCGTCACCCATGAGCTTTGGATGTTCTCGATGTTGTCCAAAAAAATCCGGGCCAGAGCCTGCGTGCGCAAATATTCCGCCACGCCCGTGGGGTTGTCGATCTTGAGCGCGGTGTGTTGCGGTTGGAACGTCCAGCAAATGAAGGCGGTGAATCCGCCGCTCTTGTCCTGTTGATCGCGAATGCGTTGCAAATGTTCGATGCGCTCTGCAATCGTCTCCACGTGACCGAACATCATGGTCGCGCTCGATTTCAACCCCAATTCGTGCGCGACCTGCATGACCTCGAGCCAACCGTCGCTGTCGATCTTGAGTGGCGAAATTTTTTTGCGCACCCGATCGACCAAAATTTCACCGCCACCGCCGGGAATCGAGCCGAGTCCCGCTTCGCGGAACTTTGTGATCACTTCGCGCAACGGCATCCGAAACGTCTCCGCAAAATGTTGGAACTCCGGCGGACTAAATCCGTGAATGTTAATATGCGGATATTTTTCCCGGATGTGCCGCAAAAGATCGAGATACCACTCGAACGGCAACTTCGGATGATGTCCGCCCTGCATTAAGATTTGCACTCCGCCCACCGCCGAAAGTTCGTCCAGCTTTTGGTCGATCTGTTCGAACGACAGGACGTAATGATCGTCGTCCTTTTCCGTGCGATAAAACGCGCAAAACTTGCAGTAAACATTGCAGACGTTTGTGTAATTAATGTTTCGATCGACGATGTAGGTCACGATCTCGTTGCCGCTGCCGTTGTAGGACGAGCGCTTCGCTTGTCGTCTCCGCTCATCCGCCAGCATGCCGAGTTCTTCCAACGGCCAACGATAGAGTTCCAGCGCCTCGTCCGGCGTGATCCGGTCGCCCGCCAAAACTTTTTCCGTCAGCGCATCTCGATTCAACGAAACCATTGGTTCCAATCTAACTGATTACCGTTCCGCTTACGAACGGTTTGGCAGAAGCTTGTTCTTTTCCAGGAATGCCGTCAGCGCCTGATTGAATTCGCGCGGCTTTTCCATCATCACAAAATGCGAAACGTTCTCCCACACCTGGTAATCCAGATTCGGAACGAGCGAGCGCGCGAACTGTTCGTACTCCGCCGTCCAGACCGGTTGCTTCGCCAGGATCATTAAAACGGGGATGTCGATTTTGTCCGGTTTCCACAACGCCGGATCGGCTGTTCCTTCAAACTCACTCACCGCCACATATTGCGGAGTGCGCAACATCAGCGCCTTGATTCGTTCGCGCAGCGTTGCGTCTTTGATCGGCTTTGTCATTCCGTCGATGAAACGGCCGGCTTCTGCTTCGTAATTTTCTCCGCGCAACGGCGCGATGAATTTCTCCATGTTCGCCGCGTCCACGAACGGGCGCAGCCCGCCTTCCACAATGACGAGCCCGCGTACTTTCGCCGGAAACTGACGATAGAACCGCCGGATCACCGGTGTTCCGTTGCTGTGACCAATCAAAATCACAGAGCTCACGGTTGCGTCACGCAACACCGCATCGATGGCGCGCGCATGAAAATCCATCGTGTAAGCAATGTGCGGTTTGTCGCTCTGACCGTGCCCGGGCAGATCAATCGTGATCACGCGCATCTTTTCCGCCAGCACGGGCGCCTGCTCCTGCCAGACAGTTTCGTCGCAACTCCAGCCGTGCACGAAAACCAGCGCCATGTCGCCTTTGCCATAATTTGTGTAGTGCACCTTCGCGCCGTCGATCGTGGCAAAATGCGAATCGCTCACGATAGGCTGCGCTGCGCAGAAAAATCCCGTCCCCACTAAAACGGCAATTGTCGCGAGTATTTTCACGTGCTGGATCTTATATGAGCGGTCGGTTTTCTGCACGCGCTCTTCCAAGGAGCGGCGGTTTCCAAACCGCCGTGGGCGATCTGCCTCCTTCGCGAAGCTACGGCGCGCCCTGGGGAAATCGCCCTTCCTTGTTTTTGAATGCCCGCCACTACAACATTCTGGATGCCGAAACAGATCGCCATCGTCGGCGCCGGTGTCTCCGGATTGACCTGTGGCGTGTTGCTCGCCGAACTGGGGCATCGCGTGTCGACCTTTGCCGGCGAGATCGGACAACAAACAACTTCCGCCGCCGCGGGTGCCATCTGGTACCCGTACGACGCCGAACCGGCCGACAAAGTCATCCCGTGGGCGCTCGAGACCTACACAGTCTTTGTCGATCTTGGCCAAAATCCGCAGACCGGCGTCTCCATGCTCGAGCTCCGCAGCTTTTCTCGCGCCGGCAAAATTCAAATTCCCGATTGGGCGCACGCGCTCGGCGCTCGTCCTCTTGTCATGTCGAGCGAATATGCCAGTCCGGCTCGGACCGAGACATCTCTTACTATTAACTCTTCTGTCTTCAATAGCGCCTTCACCATGAAAGTCCCGCTCACCGACACGACCGTCTATCTCGATTATCTCGCGCAACGTTTTCGCAAAGCCGGCGGCGCCATCTGTGCAAACGTTCGCTTCGAACAACTAGCAGATGTCGACCCTGCATTCGATCTCGTGATCAACTGCGCCGGCATCGGCGCGAAAAAACTCGTCCCCGATGCCGATCTTGAATCGCATCGCGGTCAGGTGGCTATTGTTCCCAAGATCGACAATTTGCCCTGCGCGATTGTTTGCGACGACGCTCCGCTCATGTACGCCATCCCGCGCGGCAACGATTGCGTCTTCGGCGGCACGAACGACCTGAGCGAAGATCGACATGTCGATCCTGCCGCAACCGCGCGCATCGTTGCCGAATGCAGCCGCGTTTTGAATATCGATACGCCGAAGGTCCTCGCCGAGCGCGTCGGCCTCCGTCCATTCCGCAAATCAGGCGTTCGCCTCGAACGCGATAAGCTACACGACGGCCGCACCCTCATTCACAACTACGGCCACGGCGGGGCCGGTTTTACTTTGTCATGGGGCTGCGCCCGAGAAGTTCTCGACCTCGCAAACCATATTCGGTAGGGCGAGACTCTGTCGAGCCGACGAAAAGATTCGACGGCTCCGCCCATTCGACTTTGCTCAGGGCAGGCTCCGCTCCAGGGACGACGGTGTCGGTTGTCGCCCTAGCAGGACAGAACGGACAACGTTCGCGCACTCCGTCATCCCGAATCCCGCCGTGGCGGGATGAGGGACCTCACTATCGAAGCTTGCGTCAACGCGCAATATGCGAATGCGCCATCACCCTGTGTGAGGTCCCTCGCATCCGCTCGGGATGACACGCAATTTATCGGCGACCATTG
>JBEEGY010000326.1:0-3763 GCA_041167145.1 Verrucomicrobiota bacterium | reverse complement strand
GCCGAGCATGGCTGGGTGCGTGAATTGGTCCCGCGCATTCGCCGGCTCGCGGCCGAGGCTGATCGATCCATCGCCATCCTCCTCGATACTCAAGGGCCGGCGATCCGTACAGGCGCACTCAAAACCGATTGGTATTTGAAACGGGGCGATATTCTGGAACTAAGAGTACGCGACGCAAAGCCGAAGGAAAAATATTCCGTCGACGTCAACTACGACGGATTCGTCAACGACGTGTCAGTTGGCCAAGCGATTCTGATCGATAGCGGGTTGTTGAAGGTGCTTGTGGTCGAGAAGGGGAGAAACCGCGTGCGCTGCAAAGTATTGACCGGGGGAAGACTCGGCTCGCATCGTCACATTAATCTGCCGGGCGTACACGTGAATCTGCCCCCCTTGACGAAAAAGGACATTGTCGATCTTAACCTGGGCGTAAAACTTGGTGTCGATTTCGTGGCCCTGAGTTTCGTCCGTCAAAGAAGCGATCTCGACGAACTGCGCAGATTTCTGGTCCGAAGAAAAAGCGAAGCTTCGATCGTGGCGAAGATCGAGGACCAATCCGCGGTCAGACAAATTGATGCGATGATCGCCGGCGCGGATGCCGTCATGATCGCGCGCGGGGACCTGGGCATGGAATTACCGATGGAGGAACTTCCGATCATTCAACGGCGCATCGTCAAAGCTTGCATTCGGGTGGGAAAACCGGTGGTGGTTGCCACCCAATTGCTGGAATCGATGATCAACAATCCAGTTCCGACGCGGGCGGAGATTACCGATGTGGCCAACGCCGTCTTCGAACAGGCGGACGCTATCATGTTGAGCGGGGAGACGACGATCGGCCATTACCCCGTTGAATGTGTAAAAGTGCTACATCGTGTTGCCCTGCGTATCGAGCGGAGCGGCGGGGCGGGTTACGCCGAAGATGCATTGCTCGTGGATGCGCGGCAGAAAATGGTCGCTTCTGCCGTGGTCCTGGCCAATTCAATGCCCGGCTCGAAGCTGATTGTATTCACGCGGCGCGGCGTTATGGCGCGTTACGTATCGAACATGCGACCGCGCCGCGCGCCGATTTTCGCATTTGCCCCACGCGCTGAAGTTTGCCGCCAGCTCGCTCTTTGCTGGGGAACATGCGCGATCCAGACCGATTTTACGAATGATCCGAATAAGACGATTGAAGCGGCGGAAAAATATTTATGCGACAAGAAGCTGGCGGCGGTCGGCGATCAACTTGTGATCGTGAGTGACCTGCGCGCCGGCGAAACGCTGGTCGACTGCGTGCAATTGCGGACCCTGGGTAAATGAAACTGCCGAAGCGGTACTTCATTGCCAGCGGCTGTCCGATTGCCACCACGACACTTTACCGATGCATTCATTTACGGGAACAACTGCAAGACCTCGGACACGACGCCGAGGTCGCGTTATGGTTTGATGAGAGCACGGTCGATCCGAGCGCCGCGCAGAATTGTGATGCCATCGTGCTTTACCGGCTGGCGATGTCTCCGCCGTTGCGCGATCTTATCGAGCAGGCGCGCGCCGCGGGTAAACCGATCATTTTCGACACAGACGACCTCATTTTCGAGCCAGAGTTGATCGACTGGCATCGCGCGGTGAAGGATTTGAGTGAGCCTGAGCAAAAATTGCACGCCCAGGGAATGCGGCGTTATCTCGAGACGTTGCAAGCGAGCGGTGCAGTCATGACGACTACGAAGCTGCTGGCCGAGATGGCGGGAAAAAGAGGTACGCCTGCCTTCGTTCATCGAAACAGTCTTGGGAAAGAAATGCTCGCGCTGGCCAATCGCCTGTACGAAGAACGAAAACGACGTGACCAACGCAACCGTATCGTGATCGGCTACGGCAGCGGAACAGCAACGCACGACATCGATTTTCGAGAGGCGAGCGCGGCGCTCGAACAGGCGCTCACCCATTTTGCCCACGTTGAATTGTGGATTGCCGGACCGTTAACGTTGCCGGCGCTGCTGGGAAAGTTTGGCGAGCGCGTGCGGCGATTTCCGTTAACCGACTGGCGCGGCTGGTTCGAATTGATGAGCAAGATCGACATCGCGATTTCACCGCTGGAGCCGGACAATATTTTCTGCCGCGCAAAAAGTGAGATTAAATTTGTGGAAGCGGGAGCGATGGGTATTCCCGTGGTGGCGTCGGATATAGATCCGTATCGAGATACGATTAGCAATGGTGAAGACGGCTTGCTGGCGGCAACGGAAGAGCAGTGGAGAGACGCGCTGACGCTGCTCATCGAACAACCGGAACGAGGACGCGAAATGGGAGAAAAAGCTCGCGCGACCGTCTTGAATGGTTACAGCCCGCAAGCGCGCGCGGCTGAACTGGCGGCGTTGCTGCCGGAGATGATGGACGTCGCGGCGCGGCAACCGCCGGCCAAACAATTATCCGGCCGGGAATGAAGAGGCGGTTGGCGATCGATTGGCTGGTGCCGGAACCATTCCCCGGGGCGGGCGGCGACACCGGAATTTTCCGGATGATTGGTTATCTCGCGGAGTTTGGACACGACTGCCAGGTCTACGTAGTGGCCTATAACCTGATGAACAACTACAGCACCGAGCAAGTTCGCGAGTACGTGCGTAAACATTTCGGCCCGACACCGGCGCGGTATCATCGCTGGAGCGGATCGGCCGCGGATGCGGATTGCTCTTTCGCTACGTTTTGGCCGACGGTCGAACACCTGCTCTCTCTCCCGAACGGCGGGCGGCCCTATTATTTAGTGCAGGATTTCGAGCCGACATTTTATCCAGAGGGTTCGTTCCATGCCTTGGGCGCCGAAGACACTTACCGCGCGAGACTTCATTGTGTCACGCTCGGTCCGTGGCTGGCAAAATTGTTGCACGAACGTTACCAGGCAAAAGCGGACCATTTCGATTTTGCCGTGGACACTAACGTTTATTACCCGCGGGCGCGCCGCCCTGATGGCCGCCGTCGTATTTGTTTTTATGCGCGTCCAAAAACGCCGCGGCGCGCTTATCCGCTAGGGCTCGAGGCACTGCAATTAGTGAAGACACGGCTGCCCGATGTTGAGATCATCTTTTACGGATCGGAAGAACTCGAGCCGCTACCGCCGTTTCCGTTTGAAAACCGCGGACTGCTAAGCCAGGAGGAACTGGCGGCACTTTTTTCGAGTTGCGACGTCGGTGTGGTCTTCTCGCTGAGCAACCCGTCCTTTGTCGCGCTAGAGATGATGGCATGCCGATGCGTCGCGGTTGAGATCGCGAGCGAACGGGTGGAGGGAGTACTCACCCATGGGCAGGACGCCTGGCTGGTGGAACCGAGGGCAGAGGCGATTGCGGATGGGATCGTCGAATTACTCGAGAACAAGTTATTGCGCGAGCAAATCGTGGAGAACGCGTACCAACGCGTTCGGAAGATGGATTGGCGGGAATCGGCCCGCCAGATCGAAGCCATCCTGCTGCGTGATGCTGAAGAAAAATAAAGACGCGCGGACTTTCGTGCGCGCATTTTCTTAAATGAAGTTGCCGATCTTGTAGTCGTCGCCCTCGGGGCGACGCATTGCACGTGTCATCTGCCCGCGTCAGGACGGTGCTTCGCAGAGCGAAGTGGCTACAGTTTACACTTCAACCGGTAATTCCACGTCGACTGGGCGCTCTTTTTTGCTGAGCGCGCGGCGCAATTTCGACAGCGCAATGTTTTGCAACTGACGAATGCGCTCACGCGTTACGCCAAATTTCTTGCCCACTTCCTCCAAAGTTTTCGGCTTACCGCCATCGAGGCCGAAGCGTTG
>JBEEGY010000325.1:0-3731 GCA_041167145.1 Verrucomicrobiota bacterium | reverse complement strand
CTGCAACCATGCATGAGATCAAGATCGACACCGACATGGGTGTGAATACATGGATCGCCTTTGCCGGTTCCGATGAAAACGCCGTGGTCGATGGAGACTTCGCCGTCACCGAAGATGAATTACAGCCGACGCTCAAGGCGCTCCGCGTTGGCGGAGTAAATATTGTGGCGATTCACTCGCACATGACGCATGAGATTCCGCGCATTTTATTTTTCCACTATTGGGGCAGAGGCCCGGCCAAAAAATTAGCGGAAGCGGTGAAAGGCGCTCTATTAGTGAGCGGCCTATCGGGCGTGAGTACGCAGGTACAGAACTGAGGACCGACAAGACCCCACTCATCGGCGCAGCAGGAAAAGTCCGGTGATGGCCAAGGCGACGCCGAGCAGGCGTTGCCAGGAAATTGGTTCGCGAAAAAACATGATCCCGGCAACGGCCATGATGGCGGCGCCCCCGGCGAGAATCGCCGGAACGGAAGAGAGCGGACCGCCCTTTTGAAAGAGAAGGAAGAACGCGATCGTCCCCGCCCCCACGCAAATTCCGGTGAGCACCGAGTAGTTGAAACCGGGCATGCTGAATTTTTGGTTCCAGCGTCCACTCAGCCAGAGAAACGCGAGATACAGCAAGATCGACAATGCCGCGCTGGCTTCGACGACGAAACCGCCGAGTCCATCGCTTATTCGTTCTGCGGCCAGCCGGGTAAAGATTTGGTGCGCGCCGTAAAGGACTGCCGCGGCAACTGCGTACCAAAACCACTCTGCCATGGACGAAGATTAGGCGGCAAACACCGAACGTCCAATCCACCTTTGCCCGGAATGGGCTCCGCCGTGGCGAGCGCTCAACGCTGCGGCTTTGAATCTCGGCGGTCATAGACCGCCGCTACAGCACAGTCGATATCGCACAACAAATGTGAAGATTGAATCGGACGGCGATTTCCGGCAAGAATAGCCAGAGCGAAGCGCGCACAAAATGCCCCGCGTCTAATGTCGATGCAAACGCCGAACGAATCAGAGGTAAGTCACCGGTCCGCTTTCGCGCGGATCGCCGATTTCTTCGGGCTCAAACGAAATCTCGTTGTCCTGCTCATCGCCATTTTTGTGATTGGCGCGGGCGAAGAACTGTGGATGCGCTTTGTGCCGAAATATCTTCAGGTCCTCGGCGCCACCGTCTTTGTGATTGGCCTCTACGATGCGTTGCGCACGTTGCTCGGCGCGCTCTACGCGTACCCCGGTGGGATACTTGTCGATTTTTGGGGACATCGCCGGGCGTTTATCACCTTCAATATCTTTTCCATCCTCGGCTATTCGCTCGTCCTGCTCATTCCGCATTGGGGTGCGGTCATTGCCGGAATGTTTTTGTTTCTTTCGTGGACCTGCTTCTCGCTACCGGCCACATTTTCACTCGTCGGCGAAACCCTCGCGGCCAATCGCTACGCCATGGGAATTGGCATCCAATCGGTCATCCGGCGGGTGCCGATCATGATCGCGCCGATCTTCGGGGGAATACTGATCGATCACTACGGTATGATCACCGGCGTGCGTATTGGGTTGACGATGTCGATTTTGTTTTCCACGGCGACGATCTTCGTGCAGAGCCAGTTGCGCGACGATCCGAAGGAAAAGATTGAGATCAGCGAACGCTGGAATTTTTGGCGGAGCCTGCGGGAATTCAACGCGCCGATGCGGCGCCTGCTCCTGAGCGACATCCTGATCCGGTTTTGCGAACGGATTCCCTTCGCCTGGGCCGTGATTTTCGCGATGGATTATATCGGCATGAGCGCGCGACAAGTGGGCGTGCTCACCGCGATCGAGGTGCTGGTTGCGTCTCTCTGCATCATCCCGGCTTCGCATTTCGCCGACAAATACCGCCGCGAACCCTTTGTCATCGTCACGTTCATCATGTTCACGATTTTTCCGATCAGCCTGATGATCTCGCGCAATTTTTCGATGCTGGCAGTGGCGTTTGCGATCCGTGGATTGAAGGAATTCGGGGACACGTCGCGCAAAGCGCTCATTATTAGTTACAGTGAACCGCAACGCCGGGGGCAAATGGTGGGAGCATATTATTTAATGCGGGACCTGATCGTAAGCAGCGGCGCCCTGGTGGGCGCTTATCTTTGGTGGCTGGGGCCGAGATTGAATTTCCTGGGCGCTGCCGCGTTTGGCGTGGCCGGGACGATTGTTTATTTTCGCAGCACGCGGCAAATGCGCGATGCGGCGCCACCGGTAGTTCTTTTCGGGCGGCGGCAGTGAGGTTTTAAGAATGTAGCCACGGCGCGGCGCCTGCACTGAGAGAAGTCGAGTGTGTCGCCGTGCGCCCCGACTGAGCGGGGCGGCTACAGTTTTCTCTCGCCGCACATAATTCAGGGCGTTAAGAGAAGATCATGATTCTGTTTTTCCGAATCGCAGCGGCGCTTTGTTTTCTGGCCGTCGCCCTCGGCGCGTTTGGCGCACATGCGCTAAGATCGACAATCGAAAGTCACGGGATGCTCGAGGTCTGGAACAAAGCGGTCTTTTATCATTTCGTGCACGCCATCGCGCTGGTTGTGCTCGCTCTTGTCGGCACGGTAAATCGCGGCGCGTGGGTCCTATTGTTCATCGGAATCATTTTGTTTAGCGGAAGCTTGTACACGATGGCGCTGATCCCGCAGCTGCGGGACTGGCTCGGCGCCATCACACCGCTGGGCGGTCTTTGTTTTCTGGCCGGCTGGGCGTGGTTGGTCTTTGTGCCGCCGAAATAAGGTAGAGGCGATTGACCGCGATCCCCCGCGAACGCCCATCCGGCTCGGATCGGTTTGGTGAATGGGCACGGAAGATCCGTCGCCCTATACTGCAGATGTGGTTGTGAGTCGTACCTGTAGCGGCGCTCTATGAACGCCGGAATTAAAGCAGATTCGGCGGTCATAGACCGCCGCTACAGTCGGCCATCGCCCGGAGCGGGCCGCTCCACCAGAAGAGCGACTTCCCCCCACGCCCACTTGCGGTATATAATCGGGCCGATGTCTGGATTCCGTTCGATTACTAGGTGGCAACAGCATGGACATTGACACGCTGCGCGCCGTTCCACTTTTCGCTTCGCTCGACCGGCAGGCCGCCGCGGAGCTAAGCCGCTTCTTGTCGATCCAGGATTACGAACATTCATCGGTCGTTTTCCAAAATGGTGATCCGGGCGACGCCATGTACCTGATCGATCTCGGGAAAGTTCGCATCAGCATCGCGGACGCGGACGGTCACGTGGTGACGCTGGCCGAGCTCGGCCCGGGAGATTTCTTCGGCGAAATGGCGATGCTCGACGGCCATGGACGTTCGGCGGACGCGACGGTCATGGAGGATGCGCGGCTGGCTAAACTGACCCGCGAAGATTTCCTGTCATTCGTGGATGGCGACCCCCGAATCATACTCGAAATGCTCACGGCCGTGACGCGCCGCTTGCGACGCACGGACGATTTGTTGCGTCACCGCGTGTCGCGCAACGCGAATGAGGAAGAAGCCGCCCGGCTTACATTTGCCGATCGGGCCGCGGACATCATCGCGGAGTTTGGCGGCAGCTGGAAGTTCATTCTCACGTCGATATTTTTGTTTAACATCTGGGTAGTGATTAACACGTGGGTGCTCTGGGACAAAGGCTTCGACCCCTTCCCTTACATCCTGCTTAATCTCGTGCTCAACATGATCACAGCTCTGCAAGCGCCGATCATCATGATGTCGCAGAACCGGCAGGTGCAAAAGGACCGG
>JBEEGY010000324.1:0-3180 GCA_041167145.1 Verrucomicrobiota bacterium | reverse complement strand
GGTCCAAACGCACAAGATTTTCGCGCAGGTTTTTTATCTTCGTGTTGTAAAGCTCGGCAAAATATGGCGCGACCGAATCAGGCTCAAGCATGCTGGCAAGAGCGGGTAACAATTTCGGCAATTCCGGCGTGACTTTCGCCAGCTCATCGATTGTCCGGTTAGGCGATGGCATGCGCGCCTGCAGCTTAAGCTCGAGAACGTAACTCTGCGGATCCACCCGCTCCGTGGCGGCATCCGCTCCCGGCGGGGTCTCGACGGAGGAACGCACCGTGATGCCATTGAACAGTCGCGCCGTGTCGAGCTTGCCGCCGACGAGTGGCGGTTTGGGAACGGTCGTCGGTTCGGGTGTTGGCGTCGTGACTACTTCGGCTGGCGCATAACGCTGCAGCCGTTCAAGCGAGATCCAGCGGTAAATGATGGCGACGAAAACCACCGCCAGGAAAAACAACACCAGACGCCGCCACGTCCTCACACGAAATTTTCCCACGTGCGTGCGCTTACTTTTTTGTCCAGGCGACGATCGCCATAACGATGCCGATTACGCTTAAGATCGACATCATGCCGGCGGGCATGACTTTTCCCGTACGGATAAATTTGGGAATGAATTGGCCGGCCAGAAGCAGTGAAGTGACGAGACCCAGCGCTAATCCGACTACGCGATAGTCCGGGAGGAGGAACGCGGCAGCGAGCAATAAGATTCCGGCAATCGCCCCGGCGACGATCGATGGCACGCTGCCCGCTTTCACATAACCAATGACGCCGCCGGCGATCGTCAGGATACCGAAGACAATGAAATAAATTTTCGCTGCTCCCATAATGATGTGCGCGGCATCCGTACTCCAACACTTCCAAACTGTCCAGTTGCGCAATAAATCCCAAACCCCAACACCCAAGCTACAGGGAAACTTCAGTGCAAATCCGAAAAGGAGAACCCACGAGATTCTTTGGGGCTTTTGGAATTTGGATTTTCTTTGGTATTTGGAGCTTGGAATTTGAAGCCTCCGCTTCGGGCCACGAAGCGGCTACGTGTTGATCTTGCAAAAATTTCTTGCGCAATTCCCGGAGCGGACAGAAGGTCGCCGTGCATGAATGGCCGCACGACGCCTCGTTTAGTACCTGTCGTGGCCGCTTTTCTCTCCGCCGCGTTTCTTTGGGCGCTTGCGCTCAGTGCCTCGCCGCAATTGCACGAGCGCTTCCATCCGGATGCGAATCGCGTCGAACACACATGTGCGGTCACGTTTGTTGCCTCGGGCAGCTACGACTATGGCGCGCCAGGTCCACTCGTCAGCGCGCCGGTTTCGTCCGTACATTTCTCAATCGTTCCGGCTTTGGATCCGCAGTGGGTCCAATCGCCGTTCCTCGGCGCCAGTATTTTCGAACACGCGCCGCCCGCGCTCGCTTAAGCACGGGAGTTCGCCGCGTTTGCGCGCGAAGCAGATAGTTTCACTTCGCACGTGATAATTCGCGGCACGGCGGCCCGTGCAGACGCGTTTTGTTTAACCGGCTTCACCCGACGTGAATGCCGCAAGCCATTAACCAATTTTCAAAACCATTTTGTAAAAATTCCAATGAAAAAATTTCTATTCGTAGCAATTACACTGACGCTCGCGCGGGATGTTGCGATGGCGCAAGAAACCTCGCCGACTCCCAATTCGGTCCCGGTAAATTCGGATGGCACAGCCACAGCCGAACGGGTCGTCGTTAGCGGCGGAGAAATCGGGCGCAGTGCGACCGATACAGCGGAGCCCATCACAATTCTTAACGAAAACACCTTAAAAGGAAAAACGACGCCCACGCTCGGCGACACGCTCGGCAACGAACCAGGCATCGGGGCAAGCGGGTTTACTCCCGGCGCCAGCCGGCCCGTCATTCGCGGTCTGGCCGATAATCGTGTGCGCGTTCTCAACGACAGCACGGAAGTCTTCGATGTTTCGAATTTAAGTCCCGATCACGCGCCGAGCGTGAGCCCGCTCTTGAGTCAGAGCATCGAAGTCATTCGTGGTCCGGCTACGATTCTTTTCGGCTCGGGGGCGATCGGTGGCGTTGTTAACGTGGTGGATAACCGCATACCGGTGGAAGCTCCGCCCACGCCTTTAAGCGGCGAAGTGGATGGACGTTTCAACAGTGCCGATCTTGAACGCAGCGGCGCGATATCGCTCACCCTCGCGGTCACACCGCATATTGTTTTGCACGCTGACGGCACGATTCTACGTACGGACGATCGGCGCATTCCCGGTTTTGCACTCGACCAACGCATTCAAGCCGGACTCACGCCAGCGCAGCTTGCCGGGCGCGGTTTCGGCCAGAATCCTGAGGGCGAAGTCCCGAACACCTCGGTCGAAACAAAGGATTTTGCGGTGGGTGCGTCGTATGTGTGGGACAAAGGTTATATTGGCGCGTCGTTTAATCAGTTCCTCTCATTTTACGGCGTACCGGATGATCCGGAAGTGGACGATCCGACGACGCCGCCTGCTCACGTGCATCTGGATGTGACCAAGCGCCAGCTGAATGTCCGCGGTTCGATTGTCGATCCACTACCGTGGTTCTCGAGCGCAAGCCTCAAATTTGTTTATACCGACTACAAACATAACGAGCTCGACGACAACGAAGTCGGATCGACTTTCAAGACGAACGGCATCGATTCGCGGATTGAACTTCTACACAAACCGGTCGGCATCTTTGAAGGCTCGATTGGCACACAGGTTTTTGTGAAAGAATTGTCGGTTCTAGGCGACAAGCCGTTTTTGCAGCCGACCGAAACGATTCAGGTGGCCGGCTTCATTTTCGAAGAGATCAAACTCGCGCCCTTCCGTTTTCAATTTGGCGCGCGCGTCGAACATCAATCGGTCGATATCGACTCGAGCGATCCAACGTTGACATCGCTAACGTCGCCCAATCAAACGAGCCAGGAATTCTGGCCGATTAGCCTGGCGGCCGGAGCGATCTACGAATTCGCAAAGGACTGGCAGCTCGCCCTGAATCTGACCCGTTCTCAACGTGCGCCCACCGCGGAAGAACTCTTTGCGCGCGGATCGCACGACGCGACCTTCCAATTCATCATTGGAGATCCGAATCTCGATCTTGAGACCGCGTATGGCGTGGATTTGAGTTTGCGCAAAACGGCCGGCGCCGTCACCGGAACGCTCAGCGGTTTTTATTATTACTACGACGGGTTCATTG
>JBEEGY010000323.1:0-3053 GCA_041167145.1 Verrucomicrobiota bacterium | reverse complement strand
TTCACGCGATTTCCGACAAGATCGACAATTCCCACGAACTCGTGGCCGATGGTCATCGGCACTGGGATCGTCTTCTGCGACCACTCGTCCCAGTTATATATATGTACGTCGGTCCCGCAGATCGAAGTCTTCAGCACGCGAATAAGGACGTCGTCGTCACCGACCTGGGGAACGGGAACTTCCTCGAGCCAAAGTCCCGGCTCCCGCTTGCTTTTCACCACCGCCTTCATCGTCTTCTGCATGAGCAGAAAGTATCCACAGATTTCGCAGATTCACACAGATTCATCAGGAAGAGTTCCAAAATAAATCGACGGAAATCTGCGTAATCTGTGGACAACTTCTTCGTCGTCAGGAAAATGAATTGAATGCCTGCGACGCTTGAGCAAGCCGCGCCGAAAGCGCCCATTACTCGTTCGGTTTTCGTTCTTCGATTTCTGAGCACGGTCGTGCTGTGGTCGGTGGCGTTGGTAATTGCGTTTTCCGGGTACGAACTGGCGTTTTACGGATTGATCTGCGTATTTGGCTTGGTCGCCTTGTGGGAGTTCTACCGCATGCTCGATCACAAAGGGCTGCCGAACTTCAAGATCGTCGGGATGATCTGTGGTGCTGTCATGTTAATCGGCAGCTTTTATTACTTCAGCAAGATGGGCCCGGCCCGGTCTTACGATTTTGAAATTGCTGTATTGCTTTTCTTTCTGCTGACGATTTTCACGCGTCAGATGTTCGCGCGCTTGCGCGATGACGAGCCGCTGCAAGCGATGGCCTATACATTGTTCGGATTACTTTACGTCCTCTGGCTCTTCAATTTCATGACCAAGATCGTTTACTTGCCGGCGCGTGGGAATACAGGCTTGGTGACCGGACAATTCTACTGCCTTTATCTGATCGTGGTGACAAAGTTTAGCGACATGGGCGCCTACCTTGTCGGGAGCGCGATCGGGCGGCACCAAATGATCCCGCACATCAGTCCCAAAAAAACTTGGGAAGGGTTTGGTGGCGCGCTGGGGCTGTCCTTGCTCGCGAGCCTTGCGCTCTTCGGGCTCATGCCAGGCCACTTGTCGATGTTAAATTGGACGCATGCAATCGTTCTGGGATTGGTCCTGGGATTCGCAGCCGTCATTGGCGATCTCGCCGAGTCCATCATCAAACGCAGTACGGGTGTCAAAGATTCCGGAAATTTTCTGCCCGGGATTGGCGGTGCGCTCGATCTCATCGACAGCTTGTTGTTCACCGCACCGCTCCTGTTTTTCTATCTGCGATTGGTGATAGGCGCGCCCTGACACCGCACAATCGGACAGGATTAACAATTTTTGGGATTAGCAGTTTCTTCAATCCGGTTTAATTCTGTAAATCCTGTCTGTCTATGAAACGTAAACGCGTCGTCGTTCTGGGCGCGACCGGATCAATCGGTGACAGTGCGCTGAAGGTCGCGCATGACATTCCGGACCGCATGGAGGTTGTCGGCGTCGCCGCGCACAGCAACGCGGAAAAGCTCGCGCTGGCCGCGAACAAGGTTCGGGCGAAAGCCGTTTGCCTGGCCGATGAAAGCAAGATCGACATGTTGCGCGCGAAACTCGAGTACAAGCCGCAGATTTTCTTGGGCGAAAAAGGATTGTGCGAGATCGCGTCGATGGCCGATGCGGACATGATTCTCATTGCGATCGTTGGAACGGGCGGTTTGCGTCCCGCCCTGGCCGCGATCGAAGCGGGCAAGGACTTGGCCGTGGCGAGCAAGGAGATTTTGGTCATGGCCGGAGAGATCGTGATGAGGGAGGCGCGCGCGAAAGGCGTGCACGTCTTACCAGTCGATTCCGAACACAACGCGATCTTTCAATGTCTCGACGGACGCGCGTCGGAAGTGCGCCGGATTATTTTGACGGCGTCCGGCGGACCGTTTCGCGAGACGCCGGTGAAAGAATTTGTCGATCTTACACTGGAACAAGCGCTCAAACATCCGACCTGGAACATGGGGCCGAAGATCACGATTGATTCGGCCACGCTATTTAATAAAGGGCTGGAGATGATCGAGGCGCATTGGCTCTTTGGCGTGGAGATGAAGCGCGTGGAAGTCGTGATTCATCCGCAGAGTATTGTGCATTCAATGGTGGAATTCGCGGACGGTTCGACGCTCGCGCAACTGAGTTACTCGGACATGTGTTTCCCGATTCAGTACGCGGTCACCTGGCCGGAGCGTGTTCCCAATTCCTTGCCGCCGCTCGACTTTGGAAAATTGTCGAAGCTCGAGTTCGCAACCCCACGTTACGAGGATTTTCCGGCCCTGAATCTGGCGCGCAAAGCCGGTGAGACCGGGGGCACTTTGCCTGCGGTATTAAACGCGGCCAACGAAGTGGCGGTGGCGGCATTCTTAGATCGACAAGTACGGTTCCCACGCATCTGGCAGATCGTTGCCGAAGTTATGAACCGGCACACGAACGTTGCACACCCCGATCTCGATGCAATATTGCGGGCCGATCAATGGGCGCGCGAGGAAGCGCCCCGTCTTATCGGGAAATAGAAACTCATGATTTTGCACATCGCGCGCGTCGTCCTCATCCTCTTTGAGGTCCTGGTTCTCTTTAATCTGCTCATCGTCGTGCATGAGCTCGGCCATTTCCTGGCGGCGCGCTGGCGCGGCCTTTACATTGAAAAATTCGGCATCTGGTTCGGCAAACCGATCTGGAAGAAGACAATCAACGGCGTGGAGTACTCGCTCGGCTCGCTGCCGTTCGGGGGATTCGTCGCGCTCCCGCAACTCGCGCCGATGGATATCATCGAAGGCAAAGCGGACATCGACCGGCAAAAACTTCCGCCGATTTCGGCGATTGATAAGATCATTGTCGCGTTCGCGGGGCCGCTTTTCAGTTTTCTGCTTGCAGTGGTGTTCGCGGTTATCGTCGCGACGGTCGGGCGGCCGGTGAGCGAATCGGAGTCGACCACGACGATTGGTTACGTGTTTCCCGATTCTCCCGCAGCCAAGGCGGGCTTGAAACCGGGCGACAGGATTCTGGCGATCGATGGGCAACCGGTAACGCGTTTTGGTGGAATGGGCGCTG
>JBEEGY010000322.1:0-3039 GCA_041167145.1 Verrucomicrobiota bacterium | reverse complement strand
CCGGTCGCAACTTGCGTGCGGAAGCGAAAATCCCTTCGAACAAAAAGATTAACTTCATTTTGCGAAGCGGTGCTGACGAGATTGAAAATGAGCTGCCCACGGTCGCGCGGTTGCTTAACGCGGACGAAGTAAAGTTAGATCGCGAATACAAAGCGAGCGCGGGCATGCCAATGGCCGTCACCTCGCTCGGAGAAATATTCGTCGTTATCGGCGACACGGATAAAGTAGGCGAACGCGAGCGGCTCGAGAAGGAAATCGCGCGCATCGAAGGCGAACTGCGTACGGTCGAGGGCAAATTGAAAAACCAATCTTTCGTGGATCGCGCTCCGGCCGCGGTGGTGGAGGAACATCGGCAACGGAAGAGAGACTTCAGCGAACAGCTGACGAAGCTGAAGAAAGCGCGAGAGAGTCTACCGTAAGGCTTATGCGATGTTCTTCGATCTTTGTGCCGCGCCGTTCGAAGAACTTTCTCAATTCGGGCGTATAACAGGTTCCGTCGTATTCACGATTCAGCTCTAGCCAGACGCGGCCGCCCGGTGCGAGGTGGCTGGCGAGATCATCGAGAAAGAATTCCCACTCCGGCACACCCCATAAACCGGGTTGCTTGTGTTCGTTAAAACAAATCATGAAGGCAGTGATAAGATCGAATTTTTTGCCAAAGTCGGGCAGGGGAGTGAATGATTGAATGCGCCAGGTCACGCGAGGCACGCCGAGCAGCTGCGTGATCTCGGTAAACATTGGAACGTTGCCGATGTCCAGGCCGGTCACATCGTGGCCGAGCAACTGCGCGATATAGGCAAAATAGCCTGCGCCGCAGCCGAGATCGAGAATGCGTTGGCGCGGCGCGAGATCGACTTCGAGGCGGCGGATTCGGCGAATGTTGAGATAGATCCAACGGTTAAGGTCGAGATACTTCGGCCAATCTTCGCCCGGATCATTCACGGCGTATCGTCGGAGAATTTCTTCGAACCGTGCTGCATCGATGGATTGGATTACCCGAGCTGTATTGACCGGAAATGGCCTCTTATGAAACGGTCTGGGGAGATGATGCTTCGCGCTCCTGAAGCCCCGGCCATTTAGGAGTTTCTTCAGCTTGTGACGAAAATACACGCTGGATACATCGCACGAGTTGGCAAGGCGGAGCAATTTCAATTAAACTGGGAACGCAATGAACCTTTGGAAGAAACTGTTCTGGTTTGGCGTGGCCGCGCTCGGCACCGGCGCAATGGCGGTGCTGGCTTTTTTTCGGGGAGAACAAATCAGCGCCCTCTGGATTGTTATCGCGGGCTCATGCGCGCTTGCGATTAGTTATCGGTTCTACAGCAAGTGGCTCGCGACGAAGCTGCTCATGCTCAATGACGAGCGCGCGACTCCGGCACTCGTCCAAAACGACGGCAAAGATTTTGTGCCGACAAATCGCTGGATGGCTTTTGGTCATCACTTCGCCGCCATCGCCGGACCAGGGCCGCTGGTCGGGCCGGTGCTGGCCGCCCAGTTTGGGTTTTTGCCAGGAACGCTTTGGATTTTGATCGGCGCCACGCTCGGCGGCGCCGTGCATGACATGATCATTTTGTTCGCGTCGGTGCGGCGTGGCGGGAAATCGCTTGGTCAAATGGTGAAGGAAGAAATTGGTCCCGGGGTCGGCGCGCTCGCGCTCATCAGCGTTCTTGCCATCATGATCATCCTGCTCGCGGTGCTCGCGCTCGTGGTGGTACAGGCGCTGGCCAAAAGTCCATGGGGCGTGTTCACCATCGCCATGACCATACCGGTGGCGTTCATCATGGGGATTGGATTGCGCACCGGCAAAGTGAACGTGACCGCGATCACGATTTTCGGATTGCTCGGCTTGGGCTTTGGCGTTTGGGGCGGACAATTCCTCGGACACTTTCCGGCGATCGAAAATTGGTTTCGCCACGACGATCGCTGGATCGCGTGGGCCCTAATGATTTACGGATTGGCCGCGTCGATTTTACCGGTTTGGATGTTGCTCACGCCGCGCGATTATCTAAGCACGTTTTTGAAACTGGGAACGGTGGCCGCGCTCGCCATCGCTGTTGTTTTCATCAACCCGATGCTGCAAATGCCGGCGTTGACCAAGTTTATCGATGGGAGCGGGCTTGTCTTTGCCGGGCCGGTGTTCCCGTTTGTCTGCATCACGATCGCATGCGGCGCGGTTTCCGGTTTTCATTCCCTCATTGCCTCCGGCACAACCCCGAAAATGATCGGACGCGAGTCGCGTATTCGGGACATCGGTTACGGCGCGATGGTCGTGGAGATGATGGTGGCGCTGATGGCGTTGATCGCAGCGTCCGTGCTGCAACCCGGCCAATATTTTGCAATCAACATGAAAGGCGCGCCCACGGAAGTCGTGGCAAAGGTGAGCGCGTCGGGTTTCCCTGTCACCGAAGAGGAGATGTCGGTCCTGGCGCAAAATCTAGGGGAGAAAACGATGTTCAACCGCGCGGGCGGCGCACCGACCTTCGCTGTGGGCATGGCTCATATGTTCGCGCGGGTTTCGTCGAGCCCGACCGCGCTCGCGCTCTGGTATCACTTCGCCATTATGTTCGAGGCGCTTTTCATTTTAACGACGCTCGATGCCGGCACGCGCGTCGGGCGATTTCTTCTCCAGGATTTGCTCGGCAATCTCTGGCGACCGCTCGGCAATACGCGTTCTTGGAGTGCAAACTTTTTCGCCAGCGTGTTGCTGGTGACGGCGTGGGGCTGGTTCTTGTATCAGGGCGTGATCGATCCTCTCGGTGGCATCAACACGCTTTGGCCGTTGTTTGGCCTGGCCAATCAACTGCTTTCCGTGATCGCGCTTTGCCTGGCCACGACAATTCTGATCAAGATGAAGAAGGTTCGATATCTTTTTGTCACGATCTTGCCGCTCATGTTCATGTGTGTCGTGACGTTTTCGGCCGGCTACCTGAAAATTTTTTCCGCCGATCCGAGGCTTGGTTTTTTGAGTGGCGTGCAATCGCTCACCCAACAAGCCGCGACCATGACCGATCCGCAAAAGGCCGGAGCGCTGATTCGACA
>JBEEGY010000321.1:0-3514 GCA_041167145.1 Verrucomicrobiota bacterium | reverse complement strand
AATTTGTTCCGTGGTCAGACACGCTTTCATCGCGCCGCGCGTCCGCAGATGGCGCGTCAGCGCACGCGTGTCGATTCCCTGAATGCCGGGAATTCCCCACAGCTTCAGATAATCATCGAGCGACATCTCCGCGCGCCAGTTGCTCGCTATCTCGCTCAATTCTTCGATGACAAAACCACGCACGTGCGGCGATCGGCTTTCCTGGTCGAGCGAATTGACTCCGTAATTGCCGATGAGCGGATAAGTCATCGCTACGATCTGGCCGCGATAGGAAGGATCGGTCAACACCTCCTGGTAACCGGTCATTGAGGTGTTGAAACAAATCTCGCCGGCGCGTGTGCCGGTTGCGCCAAATGATTCGCCCTCGAAAAATCGTCCGTCTTCGAGTGCAAGGAGCGCGCGCATCGGCGTGCATTGTCGATCTTATCGAGTGATTTTCAAATGCGATGAAGCGTTCAACAGGATCGATCCAAGGAGCGGCGGTCTCCGGACCGCTGTTTTTTTTATCGGCGGCTGAGAAGCCGCCGCTCCCTGGATTTCCGTTTCAACGAAAATGCCCGGATCAGGAGCGATCCGGGCATTGAAATTTTTACCCCGCCTGTGCCGTTTAGGTGGATATCCCGTTCCCTTTCGGTAACGGGCGGATGACCGCCACGAGAGAGCCTGACTTCCAATTAAGGCATGCCATTTTCACTCGCAGCCTAGCCTCCTGGTTCTGAAATATCGGTTCGGGAATCACACCAGTAATCTCGAACACCACAGGGTAAATTTTTGAAAGCCGTTAATTGAGAGTTGAGAGGAAAGCACTGGTTTCCATGCCCAACCCTCAACCAACGGCTCTCGCTCTCAAAGAACTACTCGCGCAATTCTGCGCCGAGGTCGCGCCGCAACCGCTCGCGAATTTTCGCGTGGGCCGCGGTCACTTCCTCATTTGTCAGTGTGCGACTTTGGTCGCGATATGTCAACGTATATGCGAGCGACTTTCGCGCCTCACCCAGTTCGCCTGTGAATAAGTCGAACAGCTGCACGCTTTCCAAAAGCGGTTCCTTTGGATTTTCGATGGCGCGCAAGATTTCCGCGTGAGTGATTTTCTCCGGCACGATCATGGCGATGTCGCGCGTGACCGCCGGAAATCTTTCCAGTTCGTGAAAAGTGGATCTCCGCGCGTTCAGGACAAGATCGACATGGATCTCGGCGAGGAACGCGGCACCGGGTGCGTCGATCGCTGATGCGCGTGATGCCGAAAGTTGTCCGGCCATGCCAACGACTCGATCAGCGGAAAGGATTTCGGCCGCCAGCGCAAGATCGACATGTTCTGTGCGGCGAAAAGACAAACGCGGAATGCCCAGTGCGTCGACCGCGCCTTTAAGATCGAACAAATCGAGCGGGCGTTTCGTTTGCGATCGCCAATCATGTCTGCTCGCCGCATTTCCCCAAACCAGAATTCCGAGACGGCGTTCTTCTTTTCCGTCGGGAGGGAGAAAGACGCGGCCAAGCTCAAAAATCGCGACGCGTTGCGCGCCGGCGCGAACATTTCGGTCGAGCACGCCGAGCAATCCCGGAATCAAACTCGGGCGCAGCGCGACGTGATCCTCACTGAGCGGATTCTTCAGCTCGATCGCATTCTCGCCGAAAGCAACCGCTCCGCTTTTTGTCATGTCGAGCGAAGTCGCTTGCCGCGCCGCAGCGTCATGCGAAGGCAGGGAGACATCTCTCACTTTTTCGGCGGTTGAGCTTGTGGCATTTCGGGGAAGCAGCTTCGAAGTGCGCGCTTCATCAAAGCCGCGCGCCACCAAGGTCATGCGCAGGTCGGTTTCCAGATCGTGCGATTTGTCCGCCGCGCTTGCTGGCGTGAAGCGACTGCGGTCCGTGCCGGAAACCTTATCGACGCCGTGAGCGCGGATGACTTCCTCGATAAGATCGACATCGCGTTGCAAGTCGCGGCGGTGACTCGGAATCTTCCAGGTCGCGCCTCCGTTCTTACTCTTGCCCGCCTGCACGCCGGAGCCTTGGCCAGGGCGTGTGCTCTTACTGAGCCCAAATCGCCCGAGAATTTCATCAACGCGCTTCGCCTTAATCGCGATTCCGAGAAGTTGGTCGCACTTTTCGTAACTCAACGAAACGTCATTCGGGTTCGCCGGAAGTTCTCCGGCCGTCGCAATTTCTTTCGCCGGATTCGCGCCCGCCATTTCCCGCATCAATTCGGTCGCGCGGTTTGATGCCGGCAGAATCATGCCGGGATCGACCCCGCGTTCGAATCGATAGCTCGCGTCACTCGGCAGGTTCAAAGCGCGGGCCGTTCGCCGAACGCTGGCCGGCAAAAAGTAAGCCGCTTCGAGCAAAACGTTTTTGGTCGATTCGGTTACGCCGGTTTCTTCGCCGCCCATGACGCCGCCGATGCCGACAACGCGTTCCTGGTCGGCAATAACCAAATCTTGGGAAGTGAGAGAATATGTCTTGCCGTCGAGCGCGAGAAATTTTTCGGCGTCGCGAGCGAGGCGCACGACGATCCCGCCCTTTAGTTTGTCGGCGTCAAAGGCGTGTGTCGGTTGCCCAACTTCGAGCATCACAAAATTCGAAATGTCGACGATGTTGTTGATCGAACGTATTCCAGCCGCTTCGATTTTTGCGCGCAGCCAATCGGAGCTCGGCCCGACTTTGACATTGTCGATCTTGCGCGCGGAATAAAACGGACACTCGGTTAGCGCGTTGATCTCAACGCCTTTCTTAACAATTGGTAGGGACGTTTCTCCGAAACGTCCGACTTCACGGACGCCTCGGAGAGGCGTCCCTACCAGCGCCGCGATTTCGCGCGCGAGTCCGTAATGACTCAACAAATCGCCGCGGTTTGGCGTAATCTCGACGTCGAGAATAGTGTCGCTTGGAAAAAGATCGGCAAGCGGTGCGCCGATTTTTGCGTCGGGCGATAAAATCAAAAGACCGGCGGCATCTTCGGAAAAGCCGAGCTCTTTCCCGCTGCACAGCATTCCTTCGCTTTCGACGCCGCGCAGTTTGCTTTTCTTGATCTCCAAACCATTTGGCAAGACGGCGCCGGGCAACGCGAGCGGGACTTTGTCGCCCGCTTTGTAATTGGTCGCGCCGCAAACGATCTGGCGAATTTGACCGCTTCCGTCATCGACCGCGCAAACGGTGAGACGATCGGCGTTCGGATGCCGCGACGATTCTTTGATTTGTGCGACGATCACCTTGTCGATCTTCGCGCCACGCTCTTCGATCGCCTCGATTTCGATACCAGCGAGCGTGAGCAACTCGGCGAGGTTGTCGACCTTGTTCGCCCCGGCGAATCCGTCCTTGGGCGGATCCGGAAGATCGACAAATTCGCGCAGCCAGTTAACGGAAAATTTCATTTATGTCGGCGCGTTTCTCTTCATGTCATCCCGAATCCCGCTGTGGCGGGATGAGGGACCTCGCATTGGCTTCCGTGCCGCCGCAAACCGTTTCCCGTGCTGACATCGAACGGAATCGTCTTTTGTTTCTTCCGGTGAGCGCTCGT
>JBEEGY010000320.1:0-2607 GCA_041167145.1 Verrucomicrobiota bacterium | reverse complement strand
AATCTTCGAAGAAACGCGTGATGGGCAGGACGCAAACGTCATCCTGGCTTTGACCGAAAGACGTGCCTTTTTCCTCGAGGACGCCGATGACGGTAAATGTGTGGCCACTAAGCCGAATGACTTTTCCGATTGGGTTCTCGTGCGGAAACAAGCGCTTCTCCAGCGTCTTGCCGATAAGGACTATCTGGCGCGCGAGCGCCACATCTTCATCATTAAGGTTGCGTCCGTATTCCAGCGAATAAGCGTTCGCGGCGAGAAACGCCTCGTTTGTTCCAAAAACGACCAGGCTTTTGGCCGACTTGACTCCGTTGTAAACCGCTTGCCCGTTATAATCGATCGCTTTGAGGCAGACCTGGCGCGCGCTACCTGCCATCAACTCCTTGTAGCGCAAAGCCTGCCGATAACTGATATTCCGTCGGTTGACGAATTTCTTCTGCGTATTCCCCTTGGCATTGCCGTTGGGCGGATACTTCGCAAACTGAAAGATATTCGATCCGAGAAAACTGATCCCGCTCTCGATCGAATTTTGCAGGGCACCAATCGCAGTCATGACTGAGATGACGGAGAAGACTCCGATCGTGATACCGGTCATGGTCAAAGCAGCGCGCAGCTTGTTCGCGCCTAACGAAGCCCACGCCATGGCGATGATTTCGCGGAACAGCATCTTTTAAAAACTCGAAGCACGAATTTCGAAATCCGAAACAAATTCAGAAAATTCCAATGGCATGGACTCGCTACTCACATTTTCGAACGATCGCGCCGAAGATTTTCATTAATTCTTCTGCTTCCAATCCCAGTCGCTTGCGTTCGGCGGCGAGCGATTCGCCTACATCGAGCAATCGAAGCCAGTAACGACTCTCCTTCGCTTCTCTGCGGCAAATCTTTACTTTCATCACGAAATCCTTTTTTCCAATGGCATCATTTGCTTCGATGTAGTTCGCTCCAACAGAGCCCGAGGCGCGAATAAATTGCTTGGCATCTTCGATATTCCCGATGGTTCTCGGTAGCTTTTTAACGAAATCGCGACTCTGCTCGGCAAACTGAGCCGTCCGCTCTTCAAGGTCATAGCGCTTAGAGTGTCCGTCCTGATCCATTGGCACACTGTATTTGATGAATTTCAAAATTTGGAGCTTGCTTCGAGCTTCGATATTCGGATTTCGAGTTTCTTATTCATAACGCAACGCTGTAACGGGATCCAGCCGCGAAGCTGACCATGCCGGGGCAAAGCCGGAAACCAGGCCGGTCAGGACCGATACGCACATGCTCACGAAGACCAGATTGAGGGAAAAGGATATCGGAAAAGAGGGTGCCACTTTTCCAATCAGGAAACAGAGAACATAGGCAACGGTCAGTCCGATGAAGCCGCCTAACAGACAGAGCGCAGTCGATTCGATAAGAAATTGCAGGAGAATCGTGCGCCGGCGCGCTCCGAGCGCTTTGCGCGTTCCAATCTCCTTTGTCCGTTCCTTTACGCTAACGAAGGTGATGTTCATGATGCCGATGGCGCCCACGAACAGAGAAAGACCGGTGATAAAAAGACCGGCAATGGCAATGGAGTTCTTGATTGGATCGAGCGTGCTCTTTAAGGCCTGCTGCTCATTGATGCTGAAGTCATCTTTCTTCTCCGGCGGCAATCCGCGCACCCGCCGCATCAAGCCGGTCAGCTCGTCTCGAGCGTCGGCCAGTTTCGTTTTGTCTCGTACTTTAACGAGGATGTCGGAGTCACTTTTGGCGCTAAAATATTTCTGAAAAGCCGGCAGCGGCATGACCACGATCGCATCCAGGCTGAACAATCCGAGGAACGTGCCCTGCCGCGAGATGATTCCGACTACCTTGAACGGCTGCCCGTTGATCACGACCGATTTGTTGATCGGGTCTTCCGAAGGAAAAAGGGCGTCGGCCACATCGTAGCCGATAACGACAACGTTCGCCCCGCCGCGCGACTCCAGATCATTGAAGAAGCGGCCTCTGCTGAAATCGAATGTGGAGGTGATGATGTAATCGGAAACGGTTCCGCGGACGAGAATGTTGTCCACCTGGTTCTCCTGGTATTTCACGCTCCGGAAAAAACTGGATGTCGGGACAGCGACAACCAGATTTGAGTTGGGCGTTGCCGCAATCATGCGGTTGATATGCTCCGCGTACTCGGTCTTGATCTTGGGCCGGTCGCGGTAGTTCCACCAATCGTCCACCTGACGCCACGGCCATTGTTCGACGTAGAGGACGTCGTCACCGAACACGGCCATGCTTCGGTCGAAACCGATGGAGATGCCGGTGATGGCGGTGCCCATTAACGTGACGGCGACGATTCCAATAATGACACCAAGCGCGGTCAGCGTGGAACGTGTCATGTTCGAACGCATCTGGGCGGCGGCAATTTTCCAGCTCTCAGTCAGTTCGTAGAGGAAACGTTTCATATTACTGGAGGGGCGAGCTCCCGCGAGCTCGGGGGTGATTGCGGCGTCGCAGGAGCTCCGCCCTGTATTAATTCGTTTGGGAATCCTTTTGGTTCGAGTGTGACCTTACCCACGACCCCAAGGAGCGGCGATCTCCAGATCGCCGTCGGCGGTTTGGAAACCGCCGTTCCTTGAAAATTTTCTGCGCGAT
>JBEEGY010000319.1:0-6562 GCA_041167145.1 Verrucomicrobiota bacterium | reverse complement strand
CCGAACCAAACGATCGTGCGCAGGAATGAATCCATGCTGTGACCGTCTGGCACCGGAAACGACGGGAATTCGTAGCCGATGTTTTCCAGGGAAAACGTCAGCCGCTCCGCCAATCGGGATGTGTTTTCAATCGCTTCGGGCAAATCGCGAAAGAGCGTTCGCATCTCACGATCGCTCTTTAAGTGCCGTTCGCTGTTTTGTGTTAGCAGTTTGCCGGCGGCATCCAGGTGAGTGTGTTCGCGAATACAGGTGAAGACATCGAGAACCTGACGTGCATATGGCTTGGCGTACTGCACCCCATTTGTGGCTAAGATCGACAATCGACAATGAGCAGCAAGATCGACAAGTTGCCGGTTTACGCGTTCTTCGCCGCGCAGAAAATGCCGCTGAATTTCGACGAAAACATTTTCGTGACCGAACGCGTCGATCAAAAATTGCGCGCGCTCTTCAATGTTCCGGGGAGCGCACGCATCTTGCGTGCACCGGTCGGCATCTTGCCGAACGGAAAGTCGCGGCAGGATGCCGCGGCCAGCAGGCTGGAAGCCCGCGCTCCCCTTCTGACCGCGAGAATGACACTCGTATCCGACTAATGCGATCAATCCGCCGGCAAACCCCGGGAGTTCGTTCCATTGAATCACGCACTTTCCTTTTTCACTGCGCAGATGCGCCTGCGTGAGCAACTCGCACAGATTCTTGTAGCCGGTGCGATTCTCCACCAGAACGGGCAGGATGCCGCCGTCCTCCATGCCCAGCTCACAACCAACAATGGGGCGCACACGATTTTCTCGCGCAGCCACGGAAAAGCGTTGTGCCCCGTAAACGCCGTTGCGATCGAGCACGGCCAGCGCCGGCATCTCGAGTTCGGCCGCCCTTTCAGCTAATTGTTCGGGAAAAGAAGCGCCCCGCAGGAAACTAAATGCGCTACAGGCATGGAGTTCGACGTAATCCATACTTTAAATTTGGTGATCCCCTCACCTTTATCCTCTCCCCTTGCGAAGGGGAGAGGGGAGGGTGAGGAGTCGTATTCGTCAATCGTAAATGCCATCGAGCATCCAACCGCTTTCGCTTTGATGGCAGCGCGCTAAAACGCCGTTCTCCAATTGTACGTCCCATTCGAGCCGGGCCCAGTGTGTTTCGTCCCACCAATTGCCGGAAATCGCATAGGGTCCCTCGTGCGAGAAAATTTCGCCTTCGATCTGTGCGCTTCGAATGTGCACAGGCTCATTCTCGTTTAACAAAACCGCCGCGGAAGCATTTGGCCGAAAACGGCGTAGCGCAACATGTGGCAACGCAGAGCAAAGACCGACCCTCACCCTACCCTCTCCCTCATGGAGAGGCGTGCTCGCCGCGGCGAGGCGGTGAGGGGGTTGATCGTCGTTTAATTTCCAGACGAATGGCGCCAGATGAAAAGCATCGGGCCGATACGTGTCTTCCAGAACAGGCGTGCCGACTCGGTCTGTCCCGAGCAAGGCCGTCAGGCGCGCGAGTGTTTCGTAAAGTTGATTCGGATCGCGCAATGCCGTTTCAAAAAGACCGAACTGTTGCTGGGGAGGTTTGATTGGTTGGGCCTCGAGCGAGACGGCGATGATTGGCTGCTCCGATTTGAAATTTTCCAGATGCGTATGCAGCATCCGGAAGAGAAGATCGACATCATTGGTCGGCTGCGGGATTGCGAAATGTCGTTCGTAACATTTTTGGTCCGCCGCAGCGGATCCGTTTCGCCAGTCGGACGAATCCGTCCCGTGGCGGACCTGTGGCGGATCGGCAAAAGTAATTTGGAGAGTGAGTTCTTTTGCGACCAGATAGATCGCGTTCAGACGCAGAGCGAGCTGCTGCAAAAAACGGCGCAGCATGAAAAACAGCGGGTCCACGGTTTCGATTTCCTGTTCGAACTCGAAACTTTCCGAAAAGGATTCCGGCGGTTGAATTAACTTGAGCAGGCGAGTTGATATTCCTTTCGCGCGCTCCCAAAGCCGGACCGCTTCGGGGCCAAGACGAGCGTTCAGGTCATCTTTATCCAAACTGGCGAATTGACCCAGGGTATGGATTCCCCATTTGTGCAGGATCTCGAGAATTTGATGAATTTCGTCTGCTGTTTTCGCTTGTTCCTTCATCGCCAGGTTATTTGCGTTGCGGAAGGAGCCTGGTTTTCATTTCTTCCGAGAGTGAAGAAGTCAAAATCCAAGCGGTGGCGGCATTCGAATCGATCTTGAGCCAGTTGCTGACAATCGGTGCGAGCTGAGTGTTACGCGTGTTTTCGTTCCCGATTGTTTCAGCCCATTGCGCGGCCGTTTGCGGATCCGCCGCGGCAATGTTTCGGGCAAAAGTGCTTACGGCTTTATCCCGCGATGCGCTTTGCGGCAGAGTGGAAAGCCATCCTCCAGTGGCATAAGGATCGGTCTGCGACCAACGATTGACGAGAGTCTCGAAGGCGCGTTCGCGAACGGAGTTTTCCGGAAACGAAGCGGCCCATTGACTGGCCGCCTGTGGATCTTGACCGGCCCATTGCCCGACAATGGCGTTAGCGGCATTTGCCTGTGCTTCTTCGGATGACAATCGCGGAACAAGCCTGGTCGCTTCGCGTGGATCAGATTCCGCGACCGCGGCAATGACATTGGGCAAAACGGAATCGCGCGCACTCGCATCGGATAAATTGTCCGCCCAGGAAAGCGCGGCTGTCGAATCGTGCTGGGCCCACTGACGTGAGACCTTTTCGAGCAAATTTTTACGGCCATCCTTCTCAGTTGCCCGCAGAGCAAAATCAGCGGCGGCACGCGGATCGGCATCGCCCCATTGCGACATGATATTGGCAAGTGCGTTTTGGCGAGTGTTACCGGCGGGAAGTTTTTGCACCCAGTTAAGAGCACTTTGTACATCGCTGCTCGCCAGTTGCATGGCGATAGCCATGCTCGCTTCGTCCTGCCCTTTCCCAGGTGGAAGTGTCGCAACATAAGACGCGGCCGCTGTCGGATCGGATTGCATCCAAGCCGTAAGCACAGAGTACAACGCGCGTTTTTGCGATTCATCCGCCGGCAAAGCTTGCGTCCAGGCGAGCGCGCCCTGCGCATCGCTCAAGGCCCATTGCCGGGCGATGTTGCTAATTGATTGATCGCGCGTATTTCCTTTTGGCAAATTGATGGCAATGGCGGCGGCTTTTTGCGGATCTTTTGTCGCCCAGGTTGAGAGAATGTTTTGCAGCGTGTTATTACGTCCCTGGCTTTGCGGTAAGTTATTTGCCCACACGAAGGCAGCTTCCGGATCCTGATTGGCCCAGGTTGAACCAATTGCTTGCAAGGTTGTTTCGCGAGTCGTGCCGGCCGGAAGGACCGCCGCCGCTTCCGCGGCGGCCTTGGGATCGATGGTCGCCCAACGGCTAAAAACCGGCCAGTAAAGATGCTGGCGAGTCCGGCCCGCCGGCAGGTTTTGCACAAAAGTAAGCGCAGACTGCGGATCTTTCTCAGCCAGTGAGGAAACAATCGTTTGCATGGCCTGGTCGCGCGCAGGGCCGGGCGACATTTGCTGGGTCCAAGCGGTGGCCGCCGCCAAATCGCGCTCGGCCCAACCGTTAATCGCACTGCTTAATGCTCCGTTACGCGGCGGTCCTCCGGGCAGGCCCTGCGCATAAGCGATGGCCGATTTTGGATCTAACTCGGCCCAACGGCCGACCAGAAGTGCAACAAGTGTGTTTTTGTCTTGTTGGATGGGGAGGTTCTGGGCGAAAGCAATTACTTCGCGCACATTTTTTTCATCAACTGACTCGGCCACCTGACTAAGGGCGGCGTAACCGCGACGATTGCTTGGGCCGGCAAGGGCGGTTTTAATGCTCTCGATGATCTGCTCGGTCGACGAAGAAGCGGATTCGTTTTTAGAGGCGATTGTCGATCTTGCCTCCTTTTGGGGCAGAAGAATGGGTGACGCTACGATTGTCGTGCCCCCTTCGCCCAGTCCTGGCGGCGTCGTTGTTTTAACGTGCGAAATTGTTGCACTTGGAATCGCGTAACGACCAATCACAATTCCCAGGAAAAGCGCGCCGAAAAATCCGGCTAAGATCGACAATCTCATTTTAGTCATTGCCATTATTATGTTCATACGAACATCTGCGAGCAGATGTCAAATGATTTTGACCGGACACTTCGGCAGTGCGCTCAAAAATGCCCGCCCGTACGCCTTCGTTACAATTCGGTTATCGAGGATAACGATAATCCCGTGGTCGCTCTTCGTTCGAATCAAACGTCCTACACCCTGCCGCATTTTCAAAATCGCTTCCGGCAACGAGTATTCTGTGAACGGATCGCCCCCGCGCGCCTCCACCAGTTCCAGCTTTGCCTCAATCAAGGGATGGTCCGGCACGGCAAAAGGAAGTCGCGTGATGATCACGTTGGAAAGCGCTTCGCCCGGAACATCAACGCCCATCCAAAAACTGTCCGTGCCGAAAAGAACGCTGCGCGGCGTTGTCTTGAATTGTTCGAGCAACAGACCGCGCGGCAAGCCTCCGCCTTGCACGAGTAAATTCATCTCCTTCTTCGCAAAAAACTCTCTCATTTGGGCGGCCAATTGGAGCATCTCGCGATAGTTCGTAAACAGCACAAAGGCACGGCCCGCCGTTTCCTCGACAAAATGCCCGATCCAACGCTCCAGTGCTTCCTCGTAGGCCGCATTGCGCGGGTCGGGCATTTGTTTGACGATGAACATTTTCATCTGCCGGGAAAAATTAAATGGACTGCCCAGCTGCAAGGATTCGGCTTCATCGGCGCCCATCCGCTGCCGGAAATACACGAGATCGGGGCGCCCAACCCCCAGCGTCGCGCTCGTCATCACCGAAGAGCAATCCTTGCGAAAAAGCATGCGCCGTAAAACCGGAGCAACGTCGATCGGGGCTGCGTTCAGCGAAAGCAATTGCGCGACCTTGCCGGTGCGTTCCACCCAGTAAACGTGCTCGGGCGCGCTCTGGCCCAGGAACGTTTCTATTCCATCGCGTGCCTCTCGAATGCGCCGGCCCAGATCTTGCAATTCCGCTTTCAGGAATTCGTCCTCCGTGCGTCTGACCACCTCCGCGATGCGCGCCTGCAATGCGGCCAGGCGACCCGTAATTGTTCCTGCCACCAGGCCCGGCTCCCGCACGCGAAACTCCCGGCCCTTCCGGAAATCACAACGTTGCTCCACGCTCCGAAAGAAGAAGTCGACATCGTCCACCAGCGAAGCCGCCAGCTTCACGCCAGTCGCATCGCGCGTAAGCGTGAAGAGACCTTTCTTCGTCCGCGCGTTGTAAAGACGTTGAATCGTCGATCTTAGCCCGTATTCGGAAACGCCGACGCCGATTTGCCGCGACGCCACCTGTTCTATAATGTGTGCTTCGTCGAAAACGATGAAGTCGTTCGGAAAGAGAAAACCGCTTTCGCGCTCCTGTTGTTCGTCGGGACTCCCGAGCAGCACGAAAAGCAGTGTGTGATTGACGACGATCACGTCCGCGGCCAGCACGCGTTTGCGGGCCTGTTGATAGAAACAATCGGCCCGTTGTCCGCATGTTTTGGTCGTGCAGATATGCGCCTCGCTACAGACTTGCGCCCAGACCTTCGGATTGGGCTCCACCGTCAACTCGCTTAGCGATCCGTCTTTGGTACTCCGGGCCCACTCCGCCAAACGCCCTAGTTCCGTCTGCTCGGGGCCGGTGAAAAGTTCTGTCCCCTGCTGAAGCGCGCGTTCCAACCGGCGCGGACATAGGTAGTTCTGCCGGCCTTTCAAGAGCGCGGCCTCGAACTCCACGGGCAGGACTTTCTTTAGAATCGGAATGTCTTTGTAAAGAAGCTGCTCCTGAAGATTGATCGTTTGCGTAGAGATGATCGCCTTTTTGCGCTGTTCAAGCGCGAAAAGAATCGACGGAACAAGGTAGGCAAGCGATTTCCCGACGCCGGTGCCTGCTTCGACAACAAGATGCCGATCTTCCTCCAACGCCTGGGCCACGGCCACGGCCATTTTCTGTTGCTCAGGACGAAACTCGAAATTCTTGGCCTTGGAGAGCAGGCCGCTCTCCGAAAAGATCGCGCGGACCCGCTCGACAAAGTCTGTCCCGAGGGAATCTTTCAGGGCGATCATTGCAGTTGGGGTTTAACTAGGAAAATTCACTTTATCATGTATCCCGGTCATCCGAACGACAAGATCGACAATTTCTGGGGCCAATTAAACCGCCCCGAGCGCTTCCTCAATTGCCCGTGAGACTGCTCGATCGATACATTATTCGCCATTTCCTGGAAGCTTACTTCTATTGTGTGGCCGGCTTCCTCTCGATCTGGCTGATCTTCGATATCAGCGACAACATTAATACGTTTCTCGATCGGCAATTCGGTTTCGGCCACACCATAGAATTTTATCTCACACAATTGCCACAGGTGCTTGTGATCCTGCTCCCCGTTTCACTTCTGCTCGCGCTTCTTTTTTCCCTGGGACGCATGTCGCGCACGAACGAAATCGTCTCGACGATGGCGGCGGGCGTGAGTATCCCCCGGATGCTGCTGCCGCTCGTGATCATAGGTCTGCTCACAACATTCGTGGCCATGGCGTTTAA
>JBEEGY010000318.1:0-10175 GCA_041167145.1 Verrucomicrobiota bacterium | reverse complement strand
AGTGATTCTCCTACTATCACGTGAGCGAGACTAGGAACGCTGGCCTGTGCCGATTCGACGGCGATCCCACATTTTTTTACCCACGCTAGGGCTTGCTTTGCGTTCAAGTCTCTTCCTACTTCTTTCTCAAATAAACCATTTGCTTCGTCCCGTCTGCGCTAGGGGTCCGGTCGCTCCTCCATCAACTACCGCAGGAACTGTGCGGCCGCGCGCACCCACTCGACAATCGTAGCACCAGCCGGAGATCCCAACGCGGATGTCGATCTTAGCTAAACCAGGTTGAAGTCTATCTCGCGTATTGGCAGCAGCCCGTGCTCTTGGCATAACCTTTGGAAGCTTCTCAGCCCTTCTTTTTCCTTCTCTCCAAAGGTGAATCGCAAGTGCTCCCTGTAATAGCGCGCGCAAAATTCTCGATCAAACTCTTTCTCTTCGGCAATGAGGTCGTCGATCTGCGCGAGATTTTCATCGCGCAATGCGCGCAAGCGGTCGGCGATCCTTTTGGGATCGGCAACTTCGGGTCGGACCAGCCAGAGCGCGAAAACGAATGGGAGATCGACAAGTTTCTTCCATTGTTGGCCGAGGTCCCAATACTCGAATTCGTTCCCGTACATTTGGCGAAAACGAATCGCCTGATCGCCAATAAGAAGCCGCGCAGCGCGATTTCCAGGTGTAGATGTCGATCTTGCAACGAGACGTGGAGTTAATTTCGATTCGGCGAGCAAACAGCGAAGCAGATTCACGGATGTTTCCGACGCCGGATCGAGTTCTATCTCTTCGGTTTCAGAAATGTTGCCGCGATGCGCAACCACGACGCTGTAGACGGGTCCGTCGGATGAAATCGAGATGTCGTCCACGATGCGATAGATCGGGTTGCGCAAAAATTCGAAGCTGGAAACAAGCGCAAAATCGACATCTCCACGGGCGAGTTTTGCGCAAAGCGCTGCAGGATGATCTAACTGAACTTTACCGGTCCAGCCATGAATGAGCGGCCGTGCGTTAAGATATTTTACGCAACCGAAGCGCGGCGGATGTCGGTCCTGCACCACTCTAGGCGCAAGCCAGCTCGGCCCCGACCGGGTCCGCGCCATTGACTGACGTGACGCGCTCAGAATTGATGTGGCGATAATAGCTGTCGCGCTGGACCGGTTCGCGGCCCGCTTCGCGAATTACGCGCCGGAGAGTCGAAACAGTTTGCTCCTGCGGTGTAGTCGCGCCTGCCATATGGAAGATTTTCTCTTCCATAATCGTCCCGTGCAAATCGTCGACGCCGTAACTGAGAGAAACCTGGGCGAGCGGCAATCCCATGCTGACCCAATAGGCGGTGAGATGCTCGATGTTATCTAAATAGATGCGGCTGACGGCAAGGTTGCGAAGTTGCTCGAAAGCCGAAGCGGGTTTGACGTGCGCAAGAATGGTGGTCTGCGGCTCGAAGGCGAATGGAACAAAACCAGTGAAACCGCCCGTTTCATCCTGTAACTCACGGAGTTGGCGCAAATGATCGACGCGCTGCTCGAGCGTTTCGATGTGGCCGTAAAGCATCGTGCAGGTGCTACGGCCGCCCATCGAGTGCCAGGTGCGATGGATGTCGAGCCATTCCTCCGCGCTTTCTTTGCCCCGGCAAATTTCGTCTCGCACCGCGGCATCGAAAATTTCCGCTCCGCCCCCGGTCATTGAGCCAAGACCGGTCTCGCGCAATAACTCGAGCGTATCACGGATTGGCATCCGAAAAATGCGTTGCGCGAGGTGACGAATTTCGATCGCCGTGAATGCCTTGATGTGCAGCTTCGGGTCAAGAGCGCGCAAACGCCGCAGAAGTTCAAGGTACCAATCCTTCTTCAGGCTCGGATGAAGTCCCCCCACCATGTGAACTTCGGTAATTCCAAGCTCGCGGGCCCCTTCAACGGCGGCGACGATCTCGTCTATCGATCGCTCAAAGGCATGCGCGTCGCGCTTCTTCGCGGCAAAGGCGCAGAACTGGCAGGAGAGCACGCAGATATTGGAGTAATTGATGTAACGATTGAGAATGTACGTTGCAACGTTTCCGTTCTTCTGTTCGCGTACTGCGCTGGCCATGATCCCGAGCGCGTTCAGATCGTTGGAACCGTACATGGCAAGTGCGTCCGCGTCAGAGATCCGCTCTCGCGCCTCGATTTTCTCCGCGATCGGTTTAAGTTCTTTTGGAATTAACAGGGAATTCATTCGCAGCCTGAATGGCAAGGATTGCAGAACTAGCATGCACAGAGGGGTTCGGGCTTGCAACAAAAAGCATGACGACAGATTTGCGCGCCGCGGGCCACTTTCGGCGCATAGCAATGTTAATCTTGTGACGACCCCGCCAGTACGAATGCTAATTTGATCGATGTCCCGCGATACCCCAACAGCAGCGGGCCGGTCGGATGACGACGCCGAGGACGTGCAACTTATGCGGCTGGTAGGTCGCGGAGATACGGCGGCGTTTGAGGAATTGATCGGGCGCCACCAATCTCTCGTGCTTGGCACAATTGCCCGGATGCTGGGTAGCAATTCAGATGTCGAGGATATCGCGCAGCAGGTTTTCATCCGTGTCTGGAAGAGTGCCGGCCGCTACGTGGCGCGGGCGAAGTTCACGACCTGGCTGCTTAAAATTACCCGCAACCTTGTTTTCAACGAGCTGCGACGGACCAGGCGCCACGCGCAGGTTTCGATTCAAATCGAGCCGGGCGCGGAGGAAATACCATTGCGAGACGAAGCGGCTCGAGCGCCTGACGTTTCTCTCTTGGAAACTGAACTACAGCACGCAATCGAACGGGCGATAATGCAGCTTCCGGAAACCCAGCGCATGGCGCTCGTCCTTCGCCGTTATCAGGACATGAGCTACGAACAAATTGCGGAGGTTCTCGATCTTTCCGTGCCGGCGGTAAAAAGCGTCCTCTTTCGTGCCCGCACCGAGTTACGCGAACGGCTCCGCGGCTATCTCGAAAAATGAAAACAAAAGAGGGCGGACCTCTTTCGAGTATCCGCCCCCTCTCAACCCCACATCTGCAAATTTTTAAAAGTCGCGATCTTTAGCCGAACTCTTGAACTGCACTTCACTGCTCTCTTCCGGGGGCGGAGGCATCCCGGGCTTGGCGTAATCCGCGGCGAGCTGCCGCTGGGGTGTGGGGACGAGGCGAACGCCCCCTTTCGCGTTATTTCGCCAGCCGTTCGGGTCGGCAAATTCTTCACCGGTATGGCGCAATCCGCCGACCTGTTCTTCCAGGCCGGTGCCGTAACGTTGATCGATTATGGTTGGCGTCACGAACACAAGCAGATTGCGCTTGTGACGCTCGTTGGTGCGGCTTTGGAATAAATAACCAAGAATCGGAACATCACCGATCAGTGGAACCTTGGTACGAGATTTAGTGACTTGATCCTGAAGCAAGCCGCCGATCGCAAGTGTGTTGCCGCTCTTGATAAGCACATTCGAATCGAGCGTGCGCGTGTCGATGATCGGACTGGCGACAGTAGCGCCGCCGAAAGTAAAAGTTTGGTCGGCGACCCTATTACTAATTTCCGGCTTCACCGCCAGGGTGATGAAATTGTCCTTATTAACTGACGGGCGGACGAGGAGCGTGTTTCCAAATTTCTTGTCTTGGAAGCCGCTGAAGACCGCTTGGGCGGTCTGTTCATTAAAGTTCAACTGCGGTACCGGCTGCGCACGGGTGATCTCGATTTTAGCTTGTTGATTATCAGCGGTAACGATCCGGGGGTTGGCGAGGAACTCGGTATCGGAATCCTCGTTCAACGCGGTCAGTGCCGCGCTCATCTGCGGAACGTTCAAGATGGCAAATTGGCCGAACGCCAAGTGGCCGAGGCTACCAAAGAAGTTATTGTTCGCTGGATCGCCCAAGGCGAACGGACCAGGTACCCCACTCAGCGTTGAAGTCGATCCGGAAGTAGAGCTGCTCGTGCTCTGCGTCGGCGCGCCGTAGGTAAGGGTCTTTGGAGAGGTAGCGCTGCCAACTGTGCCGGCCCAGTTAATCCCGTAGCTTTGGACCGGATCCGCGTTCACTTCGACCAAGCGCGCTTCGATCATGACCTGCTTGGTCGGCTTGTCCACTTGCACAAGCAATTTGCGAATGTTGTCGATGTTGCTGCGTGTCTCGCGAAAGAAAATGGTATTGGTTCGCTCATCCACCTGCGGTGGATCTTTGCTCGCCAGTTGGGAAGCGAGCAGCGGAGCGATGTCTTTGGAGCGTGAATAGCTGAATTGATAGCTATCGCTTTCGGTTGGTTCGGCCGTCCGTTCTGCGCCAGTTTTGATGTAATAGACATTGTCGATCTTATCCATGAAGAGCCCTTTGGCTTTCACAATGATCGAGATCGCCTGAAGTGCGGTCACATCTTCCAAGCGCATCGTCACGGTTCCAGCAACTGCCTCGCTCACCACCATGTTTACCTTTGCCTGACGGGCAAGTAGTCGGAGCACTTGGCCGACTTCGTCGCCTTGAAATTCGCGAACACCCACTCCGCCATTTTCAATCGCACTGTCGGATTCTGTTAGGACGGGCGCATTCGTGGTCGTTGTAGTGGAAGAAGTCGTCGTGGCCGTAGTGGGCTTGGCGGCCGCGGGCGATGCAGCAGACGGTGCGGAAGCCTGCACCACTAAAAGGTCGCTGGCTTTGCCTGGCTCGCTTGAGACGGGGGCTGGTTGGTTCGCGGCGGGGGGCGCGGTTGCGGCAGGAGCGGGTTTGGTTTGCGCTTGTGTCAGAGACAATGCGCTGAGCAACACTGCCGTCGTGAAGCTCAAGTGTTTGAAGGTTGTGACCATAATTATTTCCGGAATGAGGTAGTGCGGCGTTGGTTAAAGCAGGAAGCAGACCAGCCCCCCTGGGCTTTCCCACGCGCTGATCGTAGACCCCGGTTAGACCTGACTCGGTCGCAATTAACCCAGAGCTGTCGCAGAACCGTAACGAACGCGCAGTTAGGCGGCTGTGGCGAAGCCAATCGATTTACTGAAATCGGCCGCCGGAAGCTCGTTGACCAACTTAACAATCCCGTTTTGCCACCTACGCCCGATCTCCTGCAGATAAGGGTCATCCTCGTCCAAACGCGCGCGCATATTGGAACGCATGGAGTCGCTTTCGTAGCACAAAATGTCAATCGGGGGGCCAACCGAAACGTTGCTCTGCATGGTCGCATCGATGGAAACAATTCCGAACTTCACCGCGTCGCTCAGGGCTGTTTCATAATTGAAACCGCGGTCCAAAATTGGCTTCCCGTACTTCGTTTCGCCGATCTGAAGAAAGGGACAATCGCGCGTGGCGTGAATGCTGTTTCCTTGCGGATAAATGAGATGCACCTCGGCAGCGAGGCCAGCGATTTGCCCGCCTACGATCAAATGAATATTGAAATCAAAGCCGTCGGCCTCGAGTGCGGCGCGATCTCGCTTTTCCACTTCCCGCACTTTCGAACCGATGTAACGCACCGTTTCGTACAGCGTTTGCCGGTTCATAATATTTCCGCGCTCCGGATCGCTCCCGCCAATGAGTAACTCTTCGTCGATTAACGCCATTGTGCCTTGCGTAAGCGAGAGGTTGCCCGAAGTCATCACGCAAATCACTCTCTCACCAGGCTTCTCGTAAATCCGCATTTTGCTGCGCATGGTAATGTTATCCATTCCGGCGCTCGTCCGCGAATCGGAGAGAAACACGGCGCCGCCGCGGCAAAGCATTCCAAGGCAGTAGGTCATTCGCTATAGCCTCCCTTTGGATCGACAACGCGTCCCTGCACGCGTTTGATCTGAGTGTGATGGGTGAGCACATGCACGCGGCCATCGCTCCCGCGAAAAAACGCACTCAGCATCCAGCTGATAATGCTGATGATGATGGCGCCCCAGAATGCGCTCCAAAAACTATCGACGTGAAAACCACTCACCACGCTCGGCACAAGAAGGAGCATCAAACTGTTCACGACCAGGACAAAGAAGCCGAGAGTTAGCAAAATCAAAGGGGCGCTTAAGATCAACAAGATTGGTCGAACAAATGCATTTAGAATGCCAAGCAGCAGAGCAGCTCCGATGAGCGAGCCGGCGGTATCGTAACGAATGCCGTGAATGATCGAAGCGGCCACCATTACCGCCACTGTCGTGGCAATCCAGCGAAAGACGAAGTGTCGCATGGGAAAGCTTAACCGAACGCCGTGTTCGCGCAAAAGGGCGGCGAAAATCTACTTGCGAATCGTTTCGCCCACAGTAAAGCGAATAAAGATTTCAAACCTAGCAAAGCTGTGCCGAAAAAAAGCAAAATTGTCCAAGACGAAAATTCACGATCGATCGTTGACGGTTCATCGTTGCCTCAAAGCAAGATCGACAAGAAACCTTCGCGCCTAAGATCGATAAGTAAAACGAAACCGACCGCCAAGAAAAAGACCTCGGCGAAGGCAAAGACTGCGAAAAGCTCAAAGGCGATCGAACCGAGCGACGAAGAAATCCGGATTCGCGCTTACTTTGTTGCCGAGCGTCGGCAGAGACTCGATTTGCCCGGTGACGCGAACACGGACTGGCTCGAAGCGAAGCGCCAGCTTTCCGAAATCGGACCGCGCTGATGTAGAGGCGGGCGTATCGCGCCCGGCTCTATGGGATTTGCGGCCGGCACGGGCGGCGCTAGATCTCTAAAGATTCCAATCCCGGCACGCATTGCTTCGCTTTGTCGAGTAGCCGGTTCATTGGAAACGGTTTGGCAATTAGACCAGCCACACCAGGTTCCTTCAACAGGTCCTGGGCGCGTTCCTCGTCTGCCTTTCCGGAAACGAGCAGCAACGGCGGCAGATCGCGCGGGGGGTGCGTATTATCATAGACCTTGCCGATAAGGAAGAAGAGCATCGCACCGTCGATCATGGGCATCTGAAAATCGAAGATAAACAAATCATACGTTTTCTTGAGGGCGAGCTCAAAGGCGTATTCGGGCTTCGGAGACGTATCGATCTCGCAACGCAGGCACGAAGTCAACGCCTCGCGAACGATGCGCAAGAGCGTGACATCGTCATCCACCATCAGAATGCGCTTTGGCATCGAAGCTTGTGGCTGTTCGGGTTCGCCTCCGTTCATCGATGTACGCTTGCGCCAAAGGCCCAGGTGTTTCAAGCTTAACTTTCAGGAGAACAACTCGAATCGATGGATAAAGTAATTGTCGATCTTGCCGCGGCGTTGCGCGAGCGGCTCGCCATCATTGGCGACGAAAAGAGTCGCGGCCAACCGGCCGTCCACATGGCGCGACTCAAAAACATTTCGGACAGAATCGAAAAATTGGCGGTGGCAATGCCGCGCCCAGTTGACCCGCAACTGGCGCATTATCTCCAGCGCCGAAGCTACGAGAAGGCGCTCGAATTTCTGGAGAATTCCTTGTAGCGGCGCGCCTCCCGCGCGCCAGAGTTCTTTATCGAGAATACAACTCGACGATCAACTGTTCGTTGACGATCGGCTGCATTTCTTCGCGCGACGGAATGCGCGCGACTTTCCCCTTGAGTGCGTCGCGATCTACCGTCAGCCAATCGGGCACCGGCACGATCTGGGTGAGTTCGAGATTGCGCAGGGCGAGTTGCCGCGATTTTGGTTTGTCTTTGACCGCGACCTCATCACCGGCTTTTACATTGTAGGACGCGATATTGACGTTTCGGCCGTTGACCTGCACGTGCCCGTGAGAAACGAGCTGTCGCGCGCCATTGCGCGTGTTCGCCAGCCCGAGACGAAAAATGACGTTGTCGAGGCGCGTTTCTAAAAGTTGAAGCAGTGTTTCGCCGGTAACGCCGCGTTTACGCAATGCATTTTCGAAGATGCGACGGAATTGACGCTCAAGCAGCCCATATTGGTAACGGAGCTTTTGCTTTTCTCCGAGAGCGATGGCGTATTCCGATTGCTTGCGGCGCGAACCCTTCGGTCCATGCATGCCGGGCGGGTAATTCTTCCGCTCAAGCGATTTCGATGGCCCAAAGATCTGCACGCCGTAACGGCGGCTCACTTTGGTTTTTGGTCCGGTATATCTTCCCATGGTAGTACGATGTCGGATCTTAGACGCGACGTTGTTTTGGCGGCCGGCAACCGTTGTGCGGCACCGGGGTGACGTCGCGAATCAATGTGAGGTCCAGACCGATGGCCTGCAAAGCGCGGACCGCCGACTCGCGCCCGGCCCCCGGTCCCCTCACCAGCACTTCGACTTCTTTGAGGCCATGGCCCATCGCCTGACGCGACGCATCCTGGGCGACCATTTGTGCCGCATAGGCAGTGCTCTTGCGAGAACCTTTGAAGCCTACTTTCCCGGCGCTCGACCAACCGATGACGTTGCCGTTCAAATCGGTGATGGTCACGATGGTGTTGTTGAAGGTGGAAAAAACGTGAGCAATGCCCGAATGAACGTTCTTGCTGCCTTTGGCTTTGACAATCTTCGGCTTCTCCACGTCGTCGGCGTCGAGTGAAAGATTCTCGCGCGGAGCTTCAGCTGGTTTGGCCTCTTCTTTCGCCGGCTTCTCCTTCTTCGCGACTTTGGGGGCAGCTTCCACCTTTGCTGGCGGTTGTTCAGGTGCAGCGGCGCTTGGCGCCGTTGCTTCAGACGCTGGGGGGGGCGCCGTCTCCTGTGCTTTCGGAGACTCTTCGGGCGTCGCTTCGGCTTTTGCCTTTTTCGCTTTAGCCTTTGTTGGTTTTTTTGATTCAGCCATTGAGATCAATCGTTAAACTTTTCCGGCTTTCGCGTCCTTATTTCGGATCACGCCGACCGTCTTGCGCGGTCCTTTGCGCGTACGTGCGTTGGTCGATGTTCGTTGCCCGCGCACGGGCAGGCCACGACGATGTCGAACCCCGCGATAAGAGTTAATCGCCTGCAAGCGCTTCAAGTTGCCTTGCACTTCGCGGCGCAGATCGCCTTCGATCGTGATCTTATTGTTCGTGATCGCGTGGATAATTTCGTTAATCTGTTGCGGGGTAAGCTCCTTCGCCCGCAAATTCGGATCGATGTTCGTCTGTTCCAGGATCCGCCGGGCTGTCGTCAACCCGACCCCATAAATGTAAGTGAGCGACGCTTCGATGCGTTTGTCCGCTGGAATTTCAACTCCGAGTAATCTTGGCATAAAGTTATATATCGATCTTGCGTTAACCCTGGCGCTGTTTGTGACGCGGGTTCTTGCAAATGACCCGCACCACGTTCTTGCGCTTCACGATCTTGCAAGCTTCACAAAGTCTTTTCACTGATGGCCGCACTTTCATAAAAATTGGTCGTCGATCTAACAAAAAACGAGAAACGATCCGCAGGTCATTTCTGGCGGAAAGTGATCCGCCCCTTCGACAAATCGTAGGGAGAAATCTCTAGCATAACTTTGTCTCCTGGCAAGATACGAATGAAGTGTAGCCGCATTTTCCCCGAGATATGGGCCAGCACCTGATGCCCGTTCGGTAGTGCCACGCGAAACATGGTGTTGGGCAGCAACTCGATCACCGTGCCTTCTACCTCAATTGCGTCTTTGCGCGCCATGTCAGGATTTCAGGATCGTTTTTGGTAATCAGCACTGTGTGTTCGAAATGGGCGGATGGCGTCTCATCCGCGGTCCGCACGGTCCAGCCGTCGTCCATCAATCTCACGGCAGCCGTGCCCATGTTGATCATCGGCTCGATCGCGAGGGTCATTCCTGCCTTCAATTTCGGGCCACTGCCACGTTTGCCGTAATTCGGAATCTGCGGTTCCTCATGCAATCTGCGTCCGACGCCGTGGCCAACGAACTCGCGCACGACGGAAAAATGATTCCGCACTGCTTCATCCTCAATTTCTGAGCAGATGTCACCGAGCCGCACGCCTTCATGCGCCACGGCAATGGCACGATCAAGCGCGCTTTCGGTCACTCGCAGCAACTGTTCGATTCGATCTTCCACAATGCCGACTGCCACCGTCTTGGCCGTGTCCCCCACCCACCCGTCCTGAATCACGCCGATATCCAGTTTCACGATATCGCCGTATTGAATGCGGCGTTGGCTGCCGATCCCGTGCACAACTTCGTCGTTGAGCGAAATGCAAATGTTCCCGGGGAAAACGCGATGCCCGAGTCGGTAACCGAGAAAAGCGCTCTTTACGCCTGCCTCCTCCATCAGGTCTGAAGCCGCATCATCGATCTCTTTGGTGGAAATGCCCGGCCGAACCAGTTCGCCCACGCGATCGAGGATGTCACTGGCCGTG
>JBEEGY010000317.1:0-8384 GCA_041167145.1 Verrucomicrobiota bacterium | reverse complement strand
CCATACATTGGCGACGAATCGACCACTTTGCCGCCAAGCTTTACAAAAAGCGACAACACTTCCTCCAATTGCTTTCGTTCCGGCGAGACAAGGTCGACATCGAACGTTTGCCAGGTTCCCAGTCCGATCACCGGAAGTTTTTCGCCCGACGATGGAATGGCGCGCATCAACATCGTGGATGAATCGTTCGACGTCTGCGCGCGCGATGCCTTTATCGGCAAAAGCAAACCGGCTGCAGTAACGCCGATCAAGCGCGCGGCTTCACGGCGCGAGATAGTTTCGCCGTTATTCATTGGTAGGACGAGACTCTGTCGAGCCGACAAATATTTCAACTGCGGATCCGAAAGAGATTTCTCGGTCCGAGCCGGACTGGCATATTGGCTCGGAATGACAGAAATTTTACCGCATGCATGAATACATCCACCACTCGCCGCCAGTTCATTAAACTTTCTGCGGCCGCCGGCACCGCGCTCAGCGCCGGTCATTTGTTCGCGGCAAAATCCGCGAAACCGCTCCGTATTCTAATTCTCGGCGGAACCGGCTTCACCGGGCCGTATCAAGTGCAATATGCGCTCTCGCGCGGGCACAAGGTGACCACCTTCAATCGCGGCAAGACCCATCCCGGCGAATTACCAAACGAGGTCGAGCAATTGGTTGGCGACCGCAACGGACAGCTCGATGCGTTGAAAGATCGACAATGGGACGTGGTCATCGACAATCCGACGTCCGTCCCGGTGTGGGTGCGCGACGTAGCGCAGATTCTCAAAGGCAATGTCGATCGTTATGTTTTCATCTCCACGATTTCCGTGTTCGCCGATACGAGCAAACCGGGCACGGACGAAACGGCGCCGCTCGCAAAATACACCGGCCCGGACCCGATGAAGGAATCGCGTGAAAGCATCATCGCATCCAAATTCGCGCTCTACGGTCCGCTCAAGGCTCTTTCCGAAAAGGAAGCGGAGAAATGGTTTCCGAAGAAGACATTGATTATAAGGCCGGGATTGATTGTCGGGCCGCGCGACGAGACTGATCGGTTCACCTACTGGCCAGTACGCGTGCAACGCGGTGGCGAAGTGCTCGCGCCCGGCAATCCGGCTGATCCGGTGCAATTCATCGACGCCCGCGACCTCGCCGAATGGACCATCCGCATGATCGAGAATGGCGAGACCGGAATTTACAATGCGACGGGACCGGAAAAAAAACTCGGCATTGGCGAGATGCTCGACACGATGAAGAGCACGCTCAACTCAACCGCAAAGTTCACGTGGGTAAACGCAGACTTTCTTGAAGCGCAAAAAGTCGCTCCGTGGTCGGACATGCCGGTGTGGATACCGCCGCGGGGTGAAGAAGCGGGCGGCAATCAAGTGGCCAACAAACGCGCGCTCGAAAAAGGGCTCACCTTCCGCGGGCTGGCTGAGACGACGCGCGACACGGTCGGGTGGTTCAAATCTCAACCGCAAGATCGACAATCGAAACTGAAAGCCGGTCTAACGCCAGAGCGCGAAGCCGAAGTTCTCGCTGCGTGGCACAAGGAAAAAGCTTTGGCATCCTGAGCGAAGCGAAGGACCTCTCCTACTTGCGTGACGCCTGCCGCATTTGTGACGTCCCTCGCATCCCGCTCGGGATGCCAAAGCTTTGTATGAAGCGCATCTTCGAGAAGCTTGTCGACGTTAAGTCGGAAGAAATCTGCGCGCTCGCGCCTCGCCTTCGTTTTCAACCTTGGCGGAAGTAATTACGCAACACCGCTCGCTGGAATCAGGCTCGTTTTGAATCTGTGGCTGGGACGAAAACAGGCAGTCTTGGCGGAGAACGCAAAAGTGCATCGTTTATAGTCGATTTTGCTGGTTGACGCGTAATAAGTCGCTGAGCCACAACCAGATTCGCATTCCGCTTCGAATACCATTTGAAGCCGCCTTGATTCGCTCCCATCGGATTTTCCTGTAGGCAACTGATTTCCATTTGTGCGGAAATAGAAAAAGACAAGATGAAACCGTTTACCACAACAGCCATGCTCGTTCTGCTGCTGGTATCTCCCGCGTTCGCGCGCGATCAATCTCCGGCGACAACGCCGGCGCGCCCGCAACCTTTGTTGCAAATGCGGCAACAATCTTTCGCGAGACCTGGCTCGAAAGGCGGTCCGTCCTTGTTCAAGCCTGCATCCGAGCAATCCTTGCTCGCACGCGTCACTGTTTACTGGGCCAGCGGTGGACGCGGTTCTGATGGATACACGCGACAGCATAAATCCTCCACCGGCTTGCGACTGCGATCCGGCCATTGCGCCGTCGATCCCCGCAAGATCCCGTATGGAAGTCAGATTATTTTCCCAGATCGCACCGGCCTTGTGGCAGTTGATACCGGATCGGCCGTACGAAGCCGCAAAGCAGCGCGAAAAGGAGGCGCCACTGCTTACGAAAAGAGCGCGATCGTCGTCGACCGATTCTTTGAAACCAAAGGACAGGCGCTGGCCTGGGCCCGCCGAAATCCGGCATTCGTGACTGTGCGCGTCGTGCCGCCAACCTCCCGGCAGCAACCGCTTACCCAGACTCGACAAGGCTTTCAGGTTGCAGGAAACACCACGCCATTCACGGCGGGACCTGCGACGGAGCGTAAATCGCGCTTTCCTTCCACTGGCTTAACGTCCACCCCGTCGGTGCCAGTGGCAGCGATGGTGCAGCCTTCTCAAGTTGCCACGCCTGCGGCGCAATTGACCCCAACCGTGTCAACCGCGGAAAGCAAACCAACTTTCCAGTCTGCCGATCGACACGGACCGATCGCCCGCATTTCCCACTAACGCAGACTTTAACCTGGTTGCGCGCTCGCCTCAGCCGCCGCAACGTAACCAATTATGGCAACACGAACTGGATCGGCTGTTTGGCAAGGCACGCTAAAGGAAGGGAAAGGAACCGTTAGGCTGGGAAGCGGCGCATTCGAAGGCGCTTATTCGTTCTCGTCGCGTTTCGAGAGCGGGACCGGCACCAACCCGGAGGAACTCATTGGCGCGGCTGAAGCCGGCTGCTATTCGATGGCTCTTTCCGCCAACCTTGAAAAAGCAGGACATCCGGCTAAGCGCATTAGTACTGTCGCGACGGTCAAACTCGAGTCCGTCGGCGGCGGACCAAAGATCACAGCGATCGATTTGAAAACCGAAGCGGAAGTGCCCGGGATCGACGAAGCGAAGTTTCGCGAGACAGCTGAGCAGACCAAAAAAACTTGTCCGGTTTCGGTCGCCCTAGCGGGAACTCAGATCAATCTCGACGCGAAATTGGTCAACGGTTAGAACGCGATCGCCGATCTCGTGCAAGATCGACAATTGCATTTACGATTTGCCGTAAACGCCGAGTAACGGGCGACGCGACGGGATTTTGGCGCGGAAATCACTGACGAAGCCGTCCTTCGTGCGAATTTCCACGTGGCCGGCCGCTTTGCTTGCCCCGTAAACTAGTACTGAGCCAACTGGCGCCTTAAACGGGTCACGCACCGGCAGCTTCTTGAATCCGTAATTGCTCACCAATTCCTGGCCGGCGTCTTTTGCATAAGCTGTCTTAGGATAGGAGCCGATCACACCGGAGGCGAGAAGCGCCTCTTTCACATATTGCCAGCAGCGTGACCGTGAATGCGCGTGTGCGCGGTCCTCGGCGATTGTGGCAGCGCGGCACAGCTTCGGGTCGATCTTCGAATCAACCTTCGCCAATGGGCTAACAATCTTCTTCGGTTGGTACTTGGTAACGACTTCAGCGGACTGCGTTTTGCCATCTGCGTCTTTGAACACGAATGGCTGCGATAGAGCCGGACTTTTCGCACCAACCGCGGTTGCGGTGATGACAAAGGAACAAGCGACGAGAATAAGTTTCGGGGAAAAGCGGGTTTGGTTGGGCATTGGGAGCGCGCCATATCGAGCAAAATGACTGCCTGCGCAACCAATTTCTTTCGAAAAAAAGATATTTTTCTCAGAGACGCGCAGATCGCGGTGACGGCGGAATCCCAACCGCACGATAAAAATAAATGTCTAGTCTCTTCCCATTGACAGAGAACGACTTATGACTCCGTCCGCGCTCGACCGGTGGACAGGCACGCAAACGGCTGTAAATACATTCCGATGAAACTGATTAACGCGACAAATCGCGCCGCCGAAGTTCGGCAGGCTGCATAAACGCGTTCAATCAAGCCAAGTTGGAGCCCGCTTTCTGCGGCACCCCAGTGGTCGAATCAACCGACGCCGCGCGCCGCGTCTACCAATCGGCGCCAACCAACAAATTTATGAAACCAACACCTCAAATTGATCCGGATTACCACCTTCGCAGAGACGGCCAGGTAACCGACCATAGAAGTTTTCCGGCAACGGACTACGGATTCCAATCTAGTGTCGAAACTCTCGGCTGTTCTACCGCTGTGGCAACACAGGGGATGGCAGAGTTGCGCACGTTCCGTAAAGTCAGCCGTGACTTCTTCCGCGCGGAAGCGACTCGTGATTACGTGACCGAAGCCTTGCTCTTTGTCTTGATGTCGTGCGCTGCGGCGTGGCCCATGGGTGTGACGATTCACCAGCTCACGCGTTGGACGATCTGAAGTTACTACAGTAGCTGCTCTTGCTTCGGCTGGGGAAGGAGCGTCCTAAACTTTTTCACCAGGTCATCAAGCTTGGCGATGTAGTAGTCTATGTTTTCGTCGCGATTCTCCGGATCGAAATTAGTAGCAAGTTTCGCGTTTTCGTAGGCAGCGACTTTCTTGGTCGCCCCGGTGATGTAGTAACTGATCTGGTCGCCCGGCCGATAGTTTCGGCCGCTGGCCAGGGCGAGCTCGTACACGGCCGCGCGATTGCGCGCCGAGCCGGCGATCTTCTGCCGATATTTCTCGAGCGAATCCTGGAGCGTGTCGGTCTTCATCAACATGTCGATCTTCCATTCCTGCTTCCGGATTTTCTTTTCGAACTCGGCCTTAAGATTGGCAATCGCTTCTGGCTTTCCCCGCATCAGGAGCCTGATCATCTCCTCGAGGAAAACACGCTGGAACTTCTCCAAGCCGCGAGACTTGAGCGCACCGCCTTTAATAATTATGTCGCCGTCCCGCGTGAGCAACGCGTAGTTTTTTGCCTTGTAGCTAAACATGGCTTCGAACTGCTCGTCGAACTCCACCTCTATCCCGGGCGGCAATTCCTTCGCCAGACCTTTGCGCAAATCGTCGATGTCGATCTTGGACGGTGGCACAAAATAGATGCCATCCGTATCGACCTCGATCACTTGTGCCCCTTGTGCGGTCAACCAGTCGATCATTTTCTTCAGCAAGTCGCGCCCGATCTGGGTCACGCGCGCAGCCGCGTCGAAATCGGCAAAGTTGCCCTGCGCGAACCCCAGGTAGCCGTAGAAACTGTTGATCAAAATCTTGAAGGTGTTTTGCAGAGCGTGAAAATGTCGGGCGCGCGTAGTGTCACCTTTCTTTTCGGCCGAGCGCATGTCCGCCTTTGCCGCCAAACGAAATGTGCGCAGATCGGTAAGTAAGTGCCGGAAGATCTGAAGGCGATCGGTCAGTGGAAAACAGTCAAACTGCAGCATAATCGAGGGATAGAGTGAGGCGACGTCACAATGCCAGACGTTGCGCGCCACACCGTTGAAGAAGATATCGGTGTAGCCTCCCTCAAATCCTCGCACCATCGGCATCTCCGGAATGGAATGGCGTTGCCGGAAGTATTCGCGCAAAAAGAGCGCGTTGATGCGAGTGGCGTTCCCACGCACGACCACGTCCTGGTAATTATACGGGAAAATCTGCGCCTGGATGAAATAGCTTGGACTAAGCAGCTCGGCGACGGCGCGCGTTTCCCGCACGGCGCAAAGAGCGCGACGTCGGAATCGTTCGTCCTTCTCGATGTAAGCGCGTTGCAGTTCCTTGCCGGTCAGCGCGGAAAGTTCCTCGCTATCGCAAAAGCCAAAATGCCGCGCAACATCGTTTCTCTCGAACCCTGAGAGCGTGCGCATTCCTACGTCGTAGAACTGCGCGAGCAAGAACGTGTCGACAAAATGGCGCCCATCGATGGTGAATTTCGGATAATCGATCGTCTTCTCCGCGATTTGCAGCCGTGATGGACGTGAGCGCAGGAATCCCCCGCTGCGTCCCCAGTCCAGTTTGGTTTTAGCTTTTTTCGCACGTGCGACCAAATACGGCAGATCAAAGCGAAATAGGTTGTGACCCTCAATCACATCCGGGTCTCGTTCTTTAATCAGACTCGTCAAACGCTTGAGCGCCGCGTGTTCCGATTCCTCCACGTTCGTTGGATCGACAACGATCAATTCTTCCCAGCCGGTATTGTCCGAGAGAGCGATGCTCATGATGTGATCGCCCGGCTGCGATGCGTCCCCGATTTCCTGATCGCCCCCTGAGAACGAAAGGACTTCCAACTGCATTCGTTTGAGCTCTTCGAACGGAAGCTCCTTAAACAACGTTCGACCCGTCGCAGTCAGGTAATGTTGAACTGGATCGGTGAAGGCGAAGTAATCACGTCCAGCGCTCTTAAGTCCGTTGCGCAGCGCGATCAGTTCCTTCCAGCTGTCGGCCGTAATACGCCAGCCGTATTTGAGGTCGCCCTCGAGTTTCTCCGCTTCAATGCCAAGATCGACAACGTCACTGTCGGCCCAGACGAATGGATGAAACGGCTCTACCTCGGCGACAGTCGATCCATCTTTCTCCCGCCGGTACACGCGCACCGTTCCCGTTTCGCCCAGCTCGATCGCGACGATGCGCGGCGTCGGATCGGCACCAAAGAGCAGCGTGTTTTCCTCGATCGCCATGATTCATCCACAGATTGCGCAGATTTTCACAGATTCAAAATCTACAGATAAATCTGCGTTAATCTGTGAAATCTGTGGATGTTTCTCTTCTACAACTCTGGTATAAGTCCGCCATGAAGAGTTGTTCATTGTCCATCTTGTCATTGTCGATCTTGGCGGCGAGTTCCGTTTTCGCGCAGCAAACGCCGCAATCGCTTGCCGACGCGGAGCTGCCTTCCCTGCTCACGATTTACAAGGACCTGCACACGCATCCGGAATTGTCGACCCACGAGGAACGCTCGGCCACAATTGTGGCGAAGGAATTAAAAGCCGCCGGTTGCGAAGTTACTGATCACGTGGGCAAATACGAAAAATCGGATTTAACGTGCTTCGGCGTGATAGGAGTAATGAAAAACGGTGACGGCCCGACAGTTGCGATCCGGACCGACCTGGACGCGTTGCCGGTTCACGAAGAAACGGGTCTTCCTTATGCGAGTACCGTGACCACGAAAAATGATGCGGGCCAGGAGGTCTCGGTCATGCACGCGTGCGGTCACGACATCCACATGTCGACATTTATTGGGACCGCGCGTGCGCTTGGGAAGCTCAAGGATAAATGGCACGGCACGATTATTTTTATTGGCCAACCAGCGGAGGAAACGGTTGGTGGCGCGCGGGCGTTGCTGAAGGATGGATTATATACACGCTGGCCCAAGCCGAATTACGTGTTGGGATTGCACGACGACGCGGAGATCGCCACCGGCCAAATCGGAGTTACGGAAGGATACTGTTACGCGAATGTCGATTCAGTCGACGTGACCGTAAAAGGGATGGGTGGGCACGGCGCGTATCCGCACAAAACCAAAGATCCTGTCGTCCTCTCGGCAGAAATCATCAACGCCTGGCAGACGATCGCAAGCCGGGAGACCAACCCGCATGACGACGTTGTGGTCACGGTCGGCTCAATTCACGGCGGAACGAAACACAATATCATTTCGGACGAAGTGAAGATGCAGTTGACCGTCCGTACATATAAGAAAGAAGTGCGCGACGTCGTGCTGGCGGCGATCGATCGAATTGCCAAAGGCTGCGCCGCTGCCGCCGGCCTCCCGGCCGACAAAATGCCCGACGTCCACGTGCGAGCCGAGGAGTTCACGCCGGCGACTTACAATAATCCGGAGCTGACGAGGCGAGTCTCGGCGGCGTTAAAGACAGCGATCGGCGCTGACAACGTGATTGCGAAAGATCCGACGATGGGCGGTGAAGACTTCAGCGAATACAGTCTGCCGGACCACTCAATTCCGGCGTTCATGTTTAATGTGGGCGCCGTTGATCCGACGAAGGCTGCGGAAAGCAAGAAAACCGGCACACCCTTGCCAAGTTTGCATTCGAGCAAGTTTGCGCCCGTAGCCGAGCCAACTATCCGCACCGGACTGATCGGAATGACGAGTGCCGTGCTCGAATTGATGAAAAAATAATCCTGCGACGTCGCGGGACTATGTTACTCGAAAGTTTTTGCGCAAGAAGGTCGGGACATCTAGATCCTGGCCTTCGACAATTGTTGGTTCGCTTTTTTCAAAGCGCCCCCGCGTGACTGGCTCGAACTGCAACACCTCCTGCTTTGCT
>JBEEGY010000316.1:0-5996 GCA_041167145.1 Verrucomicrobiota bacterium | reverse complement strand
CTGTGCCAAAATCGACAAGCGACCATCCATGTTTCATTTTGCGCGAAACCTCCTCGAGCAAACGCAGCGACATGGCAGTGGTGGCGTGATCGCCCGTCCCAAATGCGGCCGCGGCGGGAATAACCAGGCTGCAGGGGAAGCTGTTAGCTTCCCGATCCCTACGCGAACGCGAAATCACCAGCCGCTTTCCGATCCTGATTGATTTGCTTTGCGTGCGTGCAAAGCCTTCCAGCCAATCGTTGGGTAACTTCTCAACGTGTCCTCCAAACTTCTTGACCAATCGGCGCGCCTTTTGAGCGGAATAGCAGCAAATTTCCACCTGTAGCCGCTTTCGCCCCGGTCTTTCAATGACAACCAGTCGTTCTGCGACGGTGGCTTGCAACGCACTCTGACTCGCGGCAAACCAGCGCGGTGCGAAAGATTTTCGCCAAAGATACATCGAGGAGAAACGGCGGTGAGGGAGGGATTATCCAAAGCTGGGCTTTGGCTCCAGTTCTAGAGCTTCGCTCTTTACCCTGGCGCGTAACGCGCCCCACCGGTCGAACTGCGTTCGAATCTCCATTCTGCGAAGGAACAAGGTCCAAGAGAGAGTCATTCGTAGAATCAGGCGATGAGTGCTGGCGGTGAGGGAGGGATTCGAACCCTCGGTACCCTTTTGAGGTACGGCGCTTTAGCAAAGCGCTGCTTTCGACCACTCAGCCACCTCACCAATGGGTCGCGAGGAATATGAGGTGGATGCAATGCGCGTCAAACCATACACGCAGCAGAGCTCGCCCGGTTTCTCTTCAATGGCCGCGGCGCCGGAGCTCCTGCTTTACCAACTGATTCAGTTGTTCGAGTTCGTTTGTATTGATATTTCCAAGCTGTTTCTTCAGCGCGTAGAACTCGATGTCGCGATGCTGGCGGCGCAGTCTCTCCTCGTCCGAGATGGTGTACGGCTTTGAGCCCAGGAACTCGCTTGCTATTGAATCGGCTGTTCCAATTCTGCGCTCATTCGTCCGTTCGCGGCCAAGAATAATCACGCGCTTCTGCAGCTTTTGTTTATGCCCGGTAATTACAACACCGTCGCTGGAAGTGGTCGTTGTCGTGCTGCTGCTGGACGTTCCTGTTGGCCCGCAGGCGAACCCTGTCGGCGCGATCCACAATATAATGGTACTAATCGCAATGGCCCATGGTTTCATAAGGTCCTTTCTCATTTTCGGTTGGCCACCGGTCGCCGCCGCAGCGGTGAGCGCGGGGATGTCCCGATTGTGAGGATTTTGTCCGTAATGTCGAGATAAATACATCGCCAGATCGATTGTTCTGGCGACACGAGCCGACCTTCGTGAAAGCTTTGCTCAATGATTAGCGAAGAAGAAGCGCTCGCGAAGATTCTGGACCTGGTCCAACCGCTTCCCGGCCGCTGCGTTTCTCTTTCGCAAGCCCTCGATTGCTTTTCCGCGGCCGATCTTGTCGCGCGTGTGCCGCTGCCGAACTTCGATAACTCAGCCATGGACGGTTACGCGGTGGTGGCGAGCTCGTGTCGGGCGGGGAGCCATCTGCGCGTAGTTGGCGAACAGCCCGCCGGCAAAGATCGACAATTGCGCGTCTCGTCCGGTAAAGCGGTCCGTGTTTTTACGGGCGCGCCCATGCCGGCCGACGCCGACGCCGTCATCATGCAGGAAGACGTGACACGAGACGGCGACCAGATTTTATCAAATGTAGATGTCGATCCTGGCGAGTTTGTGCGGCGTCGCGGCTGCGATTTGAGCGAAGGACAAAAGATCCTCGCGCGGGGCGAGCGGATTAGATCGACCACGCTCGCCCTGCTCGCGTCGCAAGGACTGGACGACGCGCAGGTGGGAGGTGAGGTGCGCGTCTCGATTATTTCGACAGGCGACGAACTGGTGACCGGCAGCCAGCCGTTGCACGCCGGCGAGATTTATGAAACCAATTCGGCGCTCCTGGCCGCGCTGCTGAAAAAATCCGGCGCAAAATCGGTTTCGCTTCATCACTGCGGCGACAACGCGCCAGAAATCGAATCGGCCCTGCGCGAAGCGAGCAAACAGCACGTGGTCATCATCACGGGCGGTGTTTCGGTCGGCGAACACGATCTGGTTCAATCGGCGCTGCGCAGCATCGGCGGCAAGATCGATATCTGGCGGGTGGCGATCAAGCCGGGCAAACCGTTTCTGTATGGACGCGCCAGGGAGTGCGCCGTGTTCGGATTGCCGGGCAACGCGGTGTCGGCCTTTGTCACGTTTCTGCGGTTTGTCCGGCCCGCGATCTTAAAAATGATGGGCGCAGCCGAATCGGAACTGGCGCTGCCAAAAATTCCCGCGCAGTTGGATGTCGATCTTAAGAACGATGGCGATCGGACGCATTATTTTCGCGGCCGATGGGAGGAGGGAAAATTCAAAACGATGGGTCGCCAGGAATCGCATGCGCTTTTCGGTTTGAGCCAGGCAAACGCGCTTTTGCGGGTGCCGCCTGGCGCGAAAATCGAGCGTGGCACGTCTGTGAAAGTCGAAATTTGGGATTAGCTAAAATTTCCACGTTCGTTTGACAGCATCCGGTCGCATTTTAGCTTAAGCGCGCTGCTTATGGGAACTGCCATCGCTCTTGCGCGAAATCCAACCGATCAAATTCGTGCCGACGCCGAGCGTCTTTCTCACATCATTCTCGAGATGCAGCGATGTTTCGTGCTGCATTTATGCAAGGAGCTGGCGCCGGGCAACGTGTCGTTTCCGCAGTTTTTCCTGCTCGCCTATCTCGATCGAAGGGAAGTTCTGACCATGTCGGCCATCGCGCAGAAAATGGGTCACACGACCGCGGCGGCCAGCGGCCTGGTCGCGCGATTGGAGAATCTCGACTTCGTTATGCGTTCGAGCGCGCGCGAGGACCGGCGCAAAGTCATGGTCTGCATTACGCCGAAAGGTTCGGCCCTGGTGCGCCGGATTCGCGAGGAAATGGTGGGCAACATCATGAAAATAATGGAACACCTCGACCCTGATGAGCAGAGAGGCTGGCTTCAGATCTACAGTAAAATTTACGATTTCTGCCAATCGAAATGATTGTCATCCCGTCGCTGGCAGTGTTATCACAGAGCGAGACAATTCTTAGCGGTTGATTCAAAGCTGAAACGTTCAGCGAAAGTTCATCCGCGCCTAACCTTCGATGCGAAATAAGTTCTTCATACCGGCGATTGCTGTTCTGATCCTGCTCTCTTCCCTGATGGCGTTCGCGGGCGAGGAAGGATCGACCACGACGACCCGTTCCACTTCGACTTCTTCCAGCTCGTCGATCTTGCGCACTTTTACGCTGGATGAAGCAATCAGAACGGCTCTCCAACAAAATCCCACTATTTTGCTGGCGCGTCAGGAGATCCGTCGCACCAAAGGCGTCTTCATCGAAGTCCTCTCCCAAGCCATACCGCACGTCGTCGCGACCGACCAATTCACCCGCACCGATCCAAAGCTCGGTCGCGGCGGAAGTCTTTCCACCGGGGGTAGTGATGTCACTGGCGGCACCAGCGTCCATCTTACCGACAACAGCTACTTTTTGCGGGTGGAGGCCACGCAGCTGGTTTATTCGGGAACTTTTGTCCCCGCCATTCGTGGCGCGGACTTCCAGCGCGACAGCGCGTTCTTCGCGTTGCGCAACGCGATTGATCAAATCATCACGACCGTGCGACAGCAATTTTATCAGGTCATTCTGAACAAGGCGCTCATCGGCGTGCAGGAGGAGTCGGTTCGCTTGCTCGAAAGCCAGCTGAAAGATCAACAGAATCGCTTTGAGGCCGGCACCGTCCCGCGTTTCAACGTTCTTCAGGCCGAAGTCGCACTCGCCAATCAGCAACCTTTTCTGATCGCGGCGCGAAATAACTTTCAGATTTCGCAACTGACTCTTGCCAAAACCCTCGGTTTGGATTTCGATCCTCGCCGCGGAGCAGGTCCGCCTTTGGAATGCCAAGGCGAACTCACTTATCTGCCTCGCGAGGTCGAGTTGGCGGACGCCATCGAAATGGGCAAGGAGCGCCGTCCTTTTTTGAAACAGCAAAAAGCAAACGTGCAAAATGCGCGGCAACAGGTCGGCGTCGCCTTCGGCGGTTTTCATCCCACCATCAACGCCAACGCGGCCTACGAATGGGACAGTTCGCCTTTCAGTTCTAATATTGAAGATGTGAGAAAAGGCTGGTTCTGGGGCGGGATCGGCACCTGGAACATTTTTGATGGCCTCGCTACGGTCGGCCGGATCAAGCAACAGCGCGCTATTCTTTCAGAACAGCAGATCACGTACGATGATGATGTGCGGCAGGTTGAGCTCGAAGTGCAAACTGCTTTCGCTAATCTGCAGAGGGACCGCGAGACGATTCAGAGCCAGCAGAAAACCGTCGAACAAGCCAAGGAAGCTTTTCGGCTGGCCAGTGCCCGCCTTGGCGCCGGCGCCGGCACGCAGCTTGATGTCCTCAATGCGCAGGTCGCGCAAACCCAGGCGCAATCCACGCTCTTGCAGGCGCTCTTCAGTTACAATGCCGATCTCGCCGAGTTCGATCGCGTCACGGCCACGCAAACAATTTATTCCGATATGATCGATCTCAAGCCGCGGCGTGTAGGATCGACAACTGCCACCAGCACGCAGACGACCAAGAAGGCGACAACCACTCAGACTCAGACAAAAGCGAAAACTAAACGCGTGAAGGCAAGTGCAACGCCATCACTAACCTTAACGCCGACACCTTCGCCAACCGAAACGCCTACACCTACGCCGACACCGACTTCTACTCCAACGTCAACCCCGACGCCGACACCCACTCCGACGTCAACGCCACCCGCGCCGCCGACATCAACCCCAACTCCTTCTCCGACTGAGACGCCTTGATTTGGTGACACGCCGCTTGTCATGTCGAGTCCCGCCGTGGCGGGAAGACATCTCTTACTGTTAGTAGATGTCAGAGTCCTTTGAACGCTTCGAAGCCTTAACAAGACTGCCGTTTTGCGTTCACGCTTTTACGCGACGCATCCCCGGCATCGATGTCTCGCACGACAAAGCCGAAGCGTTGCGGCGTCTCGATGCTGCGCATTTCGAAATCCGCCGCGAAATCGGAATGGGGGGTGGCTTGCCAAGCCGTAGCCTTTTGGAGCGCCGGGAGGAAGCGCAAGAAAAAGCCCGCCTACGCGTTCCTACGGCGTGGCAGCCTTCGCTTTCGCCCCTGCGCTCCAAAAGCGAAGGCTGGCCGCTGCTTACCGCCGAACAGATCCACGGCGACAGAATTGCGATCATGGACGAATCAAACTGTAGTGGCGGCCGTGTCGGCCGCGAGAACAAGGAATTCGCCGGCTGCGACGGTCTCATTACCAATCAACGCGAAGTCGCATTAGGAATTCACGTGGCCGATTGCTGCGCGGTTTATATTGTCGATGCAATCACGCCTGCGATCGGCCTCATCCATTCCGGAAAGAAGGGGACCGAATTAGGAATTTCCGCGAAAGCAATTCAGCAAATGAAGGAAACGTTCGGATCGAATCCCGAGAAAATGATCGTGCAGCTCAGTCCCTGCATTCGTCCGCCGCATTACGAAATCGACTTCGCCGCGCAAATCGTCGAGCAATGCCGAGAAATAGGCGTGCAACAAATCCACGACAGTGGCGTCTGCACCGCTTGTCATCCCGATCTTTATTATTCCTACCGCGCCGAAAAAGGGAAAACGGGCCGCATGCTGGCGCTGCTCGGTCTCAGGTAGAGACGCCGCACTGCGGCGTCCGCGCTTAATGTAGCCACGGCGCGGCGCCTGCACTGAGCGAAGTCGAACGCGTCGCCGTGCGTTTCTCAGAAGCGCCCCGACAGAGCGGGGCGGCTACAATGGGTCTCGGCTTCGTTGAGCCGGCTATTAAATTGTAGGGCAACCGCTCCGGTCGCCGTTTTAGAAATGCGGCAGGCGGTGCGCCTGCCCTACAACGTATCGGATAGGGGCGCCGTGCCGCTGCGCATCGCCAATCCTACGAACGATAGAAAAA